>DATGJV010000703.1:0-8105 GCA_035295005.1 Ktedonobacteraceae bacterium
GGAGAAGGTGCCGCCGGTAATCACGGTGCCCACGGCAGGTATGGTGCTGACTGTTTCAGTAGAGACAGGCTTGCCCGCTTGATCGCCAACATGCAATTGTTTGGTGAGCCAATCATTGAATTTGGTCTGTGCCTCCGTATGCAGCTTTGCTTTCAGCGTATTCACGTCACTGGTTGAGAGTGAAGTTGCTTTGCCCGCTCCCCCACCGGTGGTAGGTTGGGGGTTTGTCACTGTTAAAAGGCTGGGAGTCAAACCTGGATTGAATTGTTGTAGCAGTTGTTGACCCGCTGTTGTGATGCTCACAATCGCATGAGCAGGTACATTGCCGATGGTTCCCGGATTTTGTGCCTGCACGGTGACGGGCGGTGTATACGAACTTCCACCGTTGGCAGGTGGTAGCTTAACATCAAGCGTAGTGGTAAAAATGACGCCACTGCTGGTAGAGAGCTGCATGCCAGTGGGAATTTCGATCAACTGAGAACTCTTATTCGTAAAATTGACACTGCCCGTGGCCTGTGCATTGCCGACCGAGGCTGTGCCGGTTGGCTGCGCTTTATCGCTGACGCTAGTGTCGTAGGTAAGGGTGTGTGCCTGTACGGTACCCAGCGTGGCGTTTTGTTTGCTTGTTGCGTTGGCGCTCAGCGCCATATTCAACGAATAGTTTCTGAACGGAACCCCGACAGTCACGTCGGCAGAAGGGACAAAATAGACGATGGCTCCGATAATCAGGAAAATCAGGATACCAACGGCGATGGATATTCCTATATCGCTGCCTTTCCGCTTCGGGCGAACGGCAGCCTTTTTTCGATCAGCTGAAGCAGCGCCAGCACGGCCAACTCCCGCTGATTGGCGTGAGCGTGTAGGTGTCGGAGCTGGCTTCTGCGGCTTCCGTTGCGTTGAGCGTGATTGGGCAGAGCGATTCTGTGGTAGCGGAACGGCCCGAGGCTCATTTTGCGCTACAGAGAATGTGCGGCTCCCTCTGCTTGCCGCTGCTGGTGGTACCGCAGGGTTGGCTGGCGGCATGGCCTGTGGTTGCTGCACCCGCGTTGGTTGATCGTAGATGGGTGGTAGCTCATCCTCGTCTTCATCGTCGAAGTCTTCCTGCGGCGGAGGTGCTTGCATTCCACCTGTGCGACTGCTGCGGGGTCGCATGCCATGAACACGTGGTGGCCCCTGGGTATCTCGTTCGCCATCCTGCATCATGTCTGTCCAGGAACGAGGACTATCCACGATATCTCCCTGGTCGCCCAGGTCTTCAATGTCGCCTTCAGGGATAACATCCGTGGGGTAATCACTGATATCCGGCAATTCCTCATCGAGGGCATCAAACGCGACTGCCCCTCTTTGCTCCGGTAAAGGCGACGACGGGATATCGTCCATAAAGGCCAGGGGGTCATGTATCCTATCCTCGAAAGAGGCATTGTTCTGGACCTGTGATGCCGATGGCGGCGGAGCCATATCCTGTGTCGGCGGCAGCATCTCATCGGCGTCCTGTTGTGCGGCATTACGCAGGTTCTGGGCATGACCGATATCCTCGATCCAGAGGTCGGGTTCTTCCTCGTCGGCCTCGGGACTGAGGGGATGAATCGGCGGTACCTCACCTACGCGAAAATCGTAGTTCGGACCAAATTGGCGATTTCTTGTATCGAAAGTGGATGAGGAGGCCGGGGAAGCGGGCGAAACTGAAGAAGCCGGTCCTCGTGTCGTTGGCTCGTTGTCACGCGGTTTGTTTGTCTCAAGTTCGTAGTCTATCGTTGGTAAGTCGCTGATAGACGGAAAGTCCTGCACTGGTTGAATTGGCGGCAAAGGCGCTGCCGGTGGCACGGGTTGGCGTGCGTCAGGTTGAGCCGTTTGCTGGCTGGCAGCGCCTCTGTTTGTCGAACCGCGAAGATGCGGCGTTGGCTTGTTGCCCGCGTTGGTGCGACTGGAGCGACCCTCCGAACGTGATTTGCCAGGTGATGGTGTGGAAGCCAGCGAATCGGCGACCCTGAAACCAGCGGCCTTCACCACGGAGCGAATCTGACGGTCGGAACTGATAATCAGGATTTCTTTGTTCAGTTCGCGGGCGCGAGAGTGAAGCAAGCGCCACCCGACAAGGCTGCGCAATTGCGTTTGTTGCGGTATGACCAGGATGAGGCGCTTTGACGGCACCTGTTCCAGTCGTTCGCGTACATTCGTAAGTTCTTCTTCTGGACTGAGATAAATGATTTGCTCGTCAGCCATTGCCCGTTTTCCCCCTCTAAGTCATTTCCCTTCAGTATATCATATCTCGCTTTAGATACGCATATTTTGAATAACCCGGTAAAGCGTCCTTTCCAGCAGGCTATTCTCGTTTTGTAATTCGATTGCCTGGTAAGCCAGTGCCATTGGCGTGATATCCTGCGCGTTTCTCAGCAGACCTTCGGGATCAGAGATGCTTGCGACCATCTCAGGTTGGACTGTCTGGATTATCGGTTGACGTGCGAACGGCAGCCGATCTTTCCAGGGAAACGATTCAAGTTTCTGTATTAAATCAGGTAAAGCCGCGCCTCCGCCAACGATATAGATTGCCGGGGGCAATAGTTCGCCTTTTGCCAGTTCCTCAATCAATAGCTCCACGCTATCCATCCACGTCTGGCACTCAGGGGCCAGAATCGCCTGCACCTCGTTGTGTTCGGGCGGTTTGACATTGCCCTGACTATAAAGAACTTTCAGTTTCTCGGCCTCTTTTAACGATATACCCTTGCTGGTCGCAATACGACGGGTAAAGGTGCGTCCGCCGAGAGCAAACATGCGCGTTTCCTCGATGCCGCCCTGTCGTACAAGGGCGATATCGGTGGTGCCGCCGCCGATATCAATGAAGATTGCGCCGCTATCAGAACCAGCATTTGTGCTGAGACATCGCGCCAGCGCATATGGCTCGGCCACAATGGTCACCAGTGTCAGGTCAAGTCCCTGTGCCACCGTTTCCAACGCGCCCAGTTGCATCAATGGGGCGAAGGCGCTGAAAAGTGTGAGCGAGAAGTGCCGCCCACGAAAGCCAATAGGGTTAGAGACCGACTGTCCATCAATGCGCACCGAGATAACCGCTGCGTTAGTTAGGCGAACCTCGATGTTCTGGTACCCTGTTTCAGCCGCGATGCGGTCTTTAGCGTTTTTCAACAATTTCTGCTGTGCGCTGGAAATCATCGCTTCCAATTCTTCTGGCGCGATTGGCTTTGTCGGCTGCTGCCGTACTTTATTGACGGTATATGAACTGCCCTTGACCAACTCACCCGCGATACCAATCACCGCGGAAGGCGCAACCACTCCGCCCGCCGATTTTTCCGCCTTGATGAGTGCTTCATTACAGTTCGCAATCACCCCTGAAATGTCGGTGACAATGCCATCGGACATATGGGCATAACTCTGCTGGTGACGCCCAACGCCCAGTACAACTCCCTGATCCTCATGTACCTCTATAATAATCGCCTTCGCGTAGGCCGTGCCAATGTCGAGCGCAGTGTAGAGTTGACGCGAATCGTCCCTGCCAGCACCCTGCTCATCGAAAGCATCTTGCTGGTTTTCGTAATATCCGTTCTCTTCTGGTCTTCTCGATAAGAGGCTACGCAGACTCTGAAAGAGATTCTTCATCCTGTATAGTCCCAACTATGGGCAGGTAACATACTGTACACTCTACCCTCTTTCTCTGCTCAACTGATGCATGTCGTGTATGTTATAGCACAAAAGTCATATCTCTGGCAAAACTATCGAATCGTTTCCTTCACGAACGGGGCCACAGCATCAAGTGCGGCACCCAGTGCGGCCTTATTTTTCCCACCACCCTGCGCGGACTCAGGGCGTCCGCCGCCTCTGCCTCCGAGACGTTCGCCAACCATGCCGGCAATTTTACCGGCGTTCAATCCGCGTTTGGTCAGCGTCGCATCTACGTTGACCTGAATGCCCACCCGGTCCGCGAAGTTGCTTGCCAGTACAACGACGCCGGAAGGGCTTAACCGTGCGCGTATCATATCGCCCATTTCGCGTAAAACCTTATCGTCCGGCGCGTCAACGCTGGCGGCTACAACCTTGACGCCCGCGACATCTTGCGCCCGTTGCGCCACCAGTTCCGCCTCTTGCTGTGCAGCATTGCGCTGGAATTGCGTAATCTGACGACGAGCATGAGCAAGTTCTTGCACAAGTTGCTCGACTCGCGTTTCCAGCGTATCGGGCTGCGTCTGGAGCGTTGCCGCGACACTTTCCAGCAGACTGTTGCGCCGTCGCAGGTACGCCTCCGCGCCGCGCCCAGTTAACGCCTCGATACGGCGAATACCGGCGGCAATGCTCGTCTCCTGAATGGTGATGTAGAGACCTATCGAGCCTGTCGCACGGACATGGGTACCGCCGCACAACTCTGTGCTGCTGCCCATCGAGACGACGCGCACAAACTCATCATATTTCTCACCGAAGAGCGCCATCGCGCCCGTCGTCAACGCCTCCTGCAAAGGCATGATAGTAGTATGAACGGACAGATCGGCCCGAATCCAACGATTTATTTGCTCATCAATCTGCGCCAGTTCGGTAGGTGTCAGAGGGCGAGGACAGGTGAAATCGAAACGCAACCGCTCCGGTTCGACCAGCGAGCCGCGCTGCTCCACCGATGGCCCGATCAGGTCGCGCAATGCCTTATGCAACAGGTGCGTTGCGCTGTGGTTGCGCATCGTATCCTCGCGCCGTTGTCCAACCACATTTGCTTGCACACTCTCGCCGACGCGCATATAGCCTTCGGTCAGTTGCCCATAATGAACAATCAGTCCTTTGAGTGGGCGGCGCGTATCATTCACCGAGAAGACGCCCATTGGCCCACTGATATCGCCTCTATCACCAATTTGTCCACCGCTTTCGGCGTAGAACGGTGTGACATCGAGCAAGACCAGCGCCTGTTGCGGTGCGCTGATACTCTCTACCTCTTGCCCATCTACCACCAGCCCTATGACCTTGCTGCTGCCCGTGACGCCATCGTAGCCGGTAAATTCAGTCGGGCCGAGCCGCTTGAGTAGTTCTGTCAGAGCAGAGTCGTCCTGACCTTGTGCGAAGGCTGTTGTGCGGCGACTGCGCTCCTGCTGGCGTTCCATCGCCTGTTCAAAGGCGGGAACATCCACGGTCAATTCCTGCTCGGCAGCCACCTCTTGTGTCAATTCCAGTGGAAATCCATGTGTATCATAAAGCTTGAAGGCATCATCGCCAGGAATCACCGTTTTGTTTTGCGCCTTCAACACCTCAATCAATTCGGTGAGCAATGCTAAGCCCGCGTTTAGCGTCTGGTTAAACTTTTTCTCTTCGAGGCTCAAAATCTCGACAATGCGGTCTCGTTGCAGACCCAACTCGACATAATGATCCTTCATCAGGTTGATAACGGTATCCGCCGCCTCCGACAGGAATGGTTTGTCGAGTCCCAGCAGCTTGCCATGTCGCACAGCGCGTCTCAAGAGACGACGGAAGATGTAGCCACGTCCCTCGTTACTCGGTAATACGCCATCGGCGGCGAGGAAAACCAGGGCGCGACCGTGGTCGGCAATCACACGCAGGGAGGTATCGGTTTTGTTGTTGCGCCCGTATTCCGTGCTGGCGAGCGAGGCAAAACGGTCAATGATGGCGCGGAAGATGTCCGTATCAAACACCGACTCTTTGTCTTGCATCACCATAGTTAACCGTTCCAGCCCCATGCCTGTATCAATATTTTTCTTTGGTAAGGGTGTGCGCTTCCCATCCAGGTCCTGGAAGTATTGCATGAAGACGAGGTTCCAGATTTCCAGGAAGCGTTCGCAATCGCAGCCCGGTTTGCAATCTGCCCGACCGCAGCCGTGTTCAATGCCACGGTCATAGTAAATTTCGGAGTCGGGGCCGCATGGGCCAGAGTTGCCGGGAGGTCCCCACCAGTTATCTTCCAGGCGCACAATCGCCTCATCGGGATAACCAGCAATTTCGTGCCACCAGCGAGGCGCTTCGTCGTCTTCTGGATGCACGGTCGGGTGCAGTAGGTTAGCAGGTAACTGGTAGACCTCGGTCAAGAGTTCCCACGCGAAGGCGATAGCCTCCCGTTTGAAGTAGTCGCCAACGGAGAAGTTGCCGAGCATTTCAAAAAAGGTCAGTGTGCGTTCGTTGCCGACGATATCAATGTCGGTGGTGCGGAAGCATTTCTGTGCCGAGGTCAGCCGCAATGCGGGCGGCGTCTCGCGCCCCAGAAAGTACGGGATCATTTGTTGCATCCCGGCGGTGGTTAGCAGAACCGTCGGGTCATTGCGTGGAATCAGCGACGAACTGGATACTTTCGTATGTCCCTTGCTGGCAAAAAAATCCAGGAATTTCGCACGAATTTCGGTGCTTGTCAATTTCAAATCTACGGACACGGCCCTCTCCTCAAATTATAAAAGATGTTTCGAGTTGCTGACGTGTGGTGGGAAAGAACAGCCGGTACGTGGAACTCGAAACCTGTGTTAATGAATACGCCTGTACATCGCTTGTGTACATGTGAGTTCTATACATAGGGGGCGCAATACGGTCAATCCAGTAGGCGTCCACGAAAAGATAGTGTATGATACATGTAAAGCGCGGCTCATCGCGCCGTACACAATGCTGCATGGGCATTATACCAAAGCTGCGCACATATAGCAATAAGCAATGTGTAAGATACGCTGTAGGGGTCGCTTGAGCGCACCCGGAGCGACGAGCGCAGCCATGTCGCGTCCCTATGCCAGGGTAAAGCGGTGACTGCACATGGCTACGCTCGTGCAGTTGGATGCGCTCAAGCGGACCCCTACAGCGCACCCGGCGCGACGAGCGCAGCCATGTCGAGGTCTATCTATAAGGAAGCTACGTATGTCTGTGATCATAAAAGTTCCGCCGCGAACATTATTAGTGCTGTGCGGTCCTGCCTGTTCCGGCAAAAGCACCTTTGCCGCACAACGTTTCATGCCCACCATGATTGTCTCGTCCGATTTCTGCCGCGCTCTCATCTGTGATGATATAGCCAATCAGAGCGTGAACCGCGACACCTTCGATCTCTTCTATTACATTATTAACAAACGGATGTTTCAGCAGCGTTTCACGATTGCCGACAGCACCGCGCTCTATCAGGAGGCCCGTTTCAAACTGCTTGATCTCGCCTACCGACACAACTATGCTACCTGTCTGCTTATTTTCAATATTCCCGAAGTCATTTGTGCCGAACGCAACCAGAAACGCGACCGTAAAGTAGATGCTGCTGTCATACCATACCATGCCAAACTCCTGCGCCAGACTTTGCTCGATGTCCCCAATGAAGGCTGGCACCAGTTGTATGTAGTAGGCGAAGGGGATATGGATGCTGAAATTGTGGTGAGTTCAGCATAATTCATTTCCCAAATTTCCCAATCTGTAGCTACCATGCCATGAGAACCGTAGTATAGTATGTCTGCGAACATAGAATAGATAAAGAGAGAGCATATTCATGGAACCATCAATCACCTGGAAACGGCCCAACCTGCAATTTCCCCAACCTTTTGATACCATCTTTTTTGACGTTGATGGCGTGCTGATTCGTACCACCGATTCATTTCGCGCCACCGATATTGCCGTTGCTGAATATGTGACTGGTACCATTCACGGCCTCGATTGGGGGCAGCGTGAGGGCAAGCCGCTCATCACGCTGGAAGATGTGAACGCTTTCAAACAGGCGGGAGGCTATAACAACGACTGGGATATGTGTTATCTGCTGGCCGCGCTCTCCACGGCCCGTTTGCGCGAATGGAAAGGCACGCCGCTTGCCGAACGCAGCAGCTATGAATGGGCCGCGCTTTCGCGTGCCGCCAACAAAGAGGGGCGTGGCGGCGCAACATGGGTTGACGACGTGATTCCCGCCAGTGCCCGTCTCGACTATGGTATGATTGGCGACCTCTACCACGAATATTACTGGGGAGCAGACGAATATGCAAAACGCTTCGGCCATCCCGCACACTACCTGCCCAACGTCCCCGGTTTTGTTCACCGCGAAACCATGCTTTTTGCCCCTACGTTGCCCACGCAATTACGTCACGCTGGTATTCATCACCTCGGTCTGATTACTGGTCGTGTTGGCCCGGAAGTAGATAGCGCACTGGAACGTATGG
>DATGJV010000704.1:0-4958 GCA_035295005.1 Ktedonobacteraceae bacterium
ATGCGGATGAGTTCTCGCACAGCACGCGGGCGGTCGACGAACATCGTGACGGCCTCGGCAACCACGCGATCGAAGGTGTTATCGAGAAAGTCCAGCGCGAGAATGTCGCCGGGTGTGACGGTGATCTGTCCGGCAAGCCCTGTACGCCGAACATTGGAGCTGGCACGGGTGAGCATGATGGGAGAGATGTCGACTGCTGTCACCGACGCCCCGAATCGGCGGGCGATCGTAATGGCAGACGTACCGACGCCACAGCCCACATCCAGGACCTGTTGGTCCGGCTGAAAGTCCGCCCGTTGGAATAACTCCTCGGATGAGCGACGCCCACCGGGGTGGATCACCCGCTTGCCAAGCACGGCAAGGAACGCATAGGGATCAAGTGCGGCGACCTCTGACGTAGTGAGATGCGTCATACTGGAAAGAGCCATCGTAACCTCCTAATGTGTATGCATAGAGACCCTCCATCGGAAAGGGAGACCTCATGGATCTCATGTATTCCACTATTTAATAGAATACTTGAATATATGACGTTTGTCAAGAGTTTAGCTGGGAGATTTTTCCTTACACCTTGACCGGTTTGTTAGAATATGAATAGCCACGCAAACTTGAACAAATGTGAAAGGTTTCCCAATGAACGATGCTGATGCAATGCTAGCGACTCTCGCACGGGAATACAGTGTTCTCGCAGGTGTCGCTGCCAACATGAGCAGCGGCTTTATTTTATTTAATCAGCACGCGCACGTCACCTATTTTAATCCGAGCGCCCTGCGTTTACCTGGCATCAGTGGTCGTATGCTCAGCGAGAATCCCAAATTCGACTTGCCGGGCCAGCTACTGACGCTTGCCGCCGACCCTGAGCGCGTAGAGGCTGAACTGGATACCGCCTGGCGGCACGCTGAAGAGGAATCGTCACTGGATATGGCGTTAACTGATGCGGCGGTGCGCTGGCTGCGCGTGCAATTTTTTCCTGTGCATGATACTTCTGGCTCTTACCTGGGACGCGGAGTGCTGCTCGACGATATTACGCTGGAACGCTCGTCCATTGAGACGCGCAGCGAGACGCTGGCGCTGGCGGCGCACGAACTGAAAACGCCGATAGCCATTATCAAAGGGTGCGCGACTACGCTACTAGGAAACTCGTTGCGCTGGGACCCCAATATGTTGCGTGAAATGTTGCAGATGATTGATACACAGGCCGACCGCCTCTACGAAGTTCTCAACACCCTGCTCGATGTATGGCGGCTCGACTCTGGAGCGCAGACGTTACACCTGTCGCCGGTGCATTTCACAGACTTGCTGGTGCAAATTGTTGAACGCTGGCAGAAAAACGATCCTCATCATCGTTTCACATTCACCATTCCCCAGGCCGTTCCTATCGTTGTTTGCGATGCTGCTCGCCTTGAGCAGACTATGCATGCTTTGCTCAATAATGCCGTCAAATTTTCGTCCGACGGGAGTACTATCGCGGTACGGCTGGAGAGTAATGATCTTGAGGTACGTGTGAGCATTGCTGACGAGGGTATTGGTATTGAGCCGGAACATCTCGACCGCATCTTTGATCGTTTCTATCGCGTACAGCAGGAGGATACTCCCGGCGGGAGTGGATTGGGACTGGCGGTATCTCGCGCCACCGTCGAAGCGCATGGTGGGAAGATTTGGGCTGATTCTCCAGGTACCGGGCAAGGCACAATGATCTACTTTACGCTGCCGTTTGTGCCGCGCAATGTAACAACGCTGCCTGCATCGGCACCGGCGACTTCAATCACCAGCACGCTTGTACAACCTGCTGTTCTCACGACCGGGCCATTGCGCCAGAGCCAGCGACGGCAGGTGCTGATTGGCGAAGGCGATGCACGCATGTTGCGCTACTTGCGTGCCAACCTGGAAGAGCATCATTATCATGTGCAGACGGTCAGCACCGGCTCGCTCTTTTTGCGCCAGCTCGACCTGGAGGATTTCGACCTGATTATGCTCTCGACACGCCTGATGGATATGAGCGGCATAGAGTTATTGCAGCGTTTGCGTGAGTTTTCGCAGACCCCGGTGATTATGCTCTGCGATGATTGTGATGAGGACGAGCGCGTTCAACTGTTCGACCTGGGTAGCGACGACCTTGTTGTGAAACCGTTCGGCATGAAGGAGCTACTGGCACGTATGCGGGCGCTCCTACGTCGTCAACCCATTTTGCCGGAGCAGACCACAAGTCAGGCTATCTTTACCACTGGCGACCTGACCATTGATTATGCCCAGCATCAAGTGCTGTTACGCGAACAACCTGTTCACCTGAGTAAGCGGGAGTACAAGTTGCTGAGTACGTTAGCACGCAATGTTGGCATGGTATTAACGCATGAAGTTCTGTTAGAGCGCGTGTGGGGGCCAGAATATGACCGCGAAGTTGGTTTTATCTGGGTCTATATTAGCCGCCTCCGTCGCAAGTTAGAGGCCGACCCACGCAACCCGCGCTATATTCTCACGATACCAGACGTTGGCTATAAACTGGCAAAACTCTAAGCTGTTTTTGCCAAAAAGGACGACGATGCGTCATACCCACTTCTGGTTTTGCCCGGTTGCTTGCTCGCCGTCCAATTATCCGTCTGTGTTTCCTCTGCGCCAAAGAACGTCACTTCATTGTGGCATACATTCCTGTTTCAGACCAGTTATGCCTGGCGGGAGGGACTGGCCTCTTTTTTGCGCCTTCGATACCAGACATGAACCCCTGGTTTCATTGGTGCATGTATCCCATTCAGGTCTTTGTAAGGTATGTAACTCGTTTCGTAACGTAATAGTAATGAAGAGCAAGTACTCTTGTCAGAGACGCAGGATTCAAGACAGGGGAATTATTATGACGCACGGAACGAAACCAACCGTCCTCCTCATCGAAGCAGACAGGTCGCTGCGACGGTTAATTGTGCTTGGCTTGCAGCAGCGCGGTATGCATGTCATCGAGGCCGATTCCCCAACGCAGTTGACCATTCCTGAAGGACAATTGCCGGAGCTACTTGTGCTGGATATTGATAGCGGCGTCACTAGTGATTGGTCAATGCTCGATGCAGTACACGTGCTGCCGGAACTTTCAACCATTCCGATTGTTGTGCTGACCTGGGAAGTGCCGGTACCAGCAGGAATGTCCGAATATTCCAATTATGCTGAAGACTTGCTAGAAGAGCGTGTTACTTCCCTTACCAAACCATTTGATGCCCGCACGCTGCATGCCACAGTTGAGCAACTGCTCGAAACATATACAGCATCTAAAATGGGACAGGTGCAACAAGTGAATCAAGTATCTGTAACGAGCCGAACTGCCTCCGCTTCCCCAAGTATCTGGCCTTTGCTCACCGCCGCCGGTCTGTTACTCGCATTCATTGGTCTGATGGGCCAACTTTCACTTATCATCATTGGTTTGCTCATCGTCCTCGTTTCTTTGCTCTGGTGGACGCTCGGTGCGAAGCCAGAACGCGCCGCATTGCCTGTATAAATCGGGCTTTAAGGAAAATAGCAGAGACTTACCCTTTTTGAATCGTCCTCCATAACTGTGCTTGACCAAAGCGCCACATCCCTGTGATGATTGCTATATCAAGGATAACAAAGGCGATCAACGCTGGAACCGGAGGCAACTTCCAGAGTAGCAGAATCATAGCTATGAAGGACGTTGTACCCAGGTTGAGCAAGCCGATCTTATGATAGTGGCGAATTGTTTTCGGCGTGACGCCGAGCAACTGGGCAATCTCACCAATATGTAACAGTGTTTTCATAATTTTTGCTCCTTATTGCTCTGTTCATACTATACAACCTTGCCCCACGGGCAAGGTCAAGGGTTATGTTTGCTATTCTCACCAGTAATAAAACTGCACAATATATCAATGAAATTACATTCTGACACCAATCTTGTAAGTGATTCGTGTAATACTTTGTGCTATGCGGTATATACTTCAGACAAAAATGGAGTTGATGCAAGAAGAAGTCCAACAAGTGTTAAAAGGAAGGATACATATGCAAGGAAATACATTACAGGGAATGCGTGTTGCCATGATCGTCACCGACGATTTTGAGCAAGCCGAGTTCACAGAGCCGAAAAAGGCGCTGGAACAGGCTGGAGCAAAGGTGACAGTGATTGCGCCGAAGGCCGGGCAGGTAACGGGAATGAATCATGATGTCAAGGCCGATTCCTTTAAAGTAGACATGACGTTGGATTCGGCCAATCCGAGCGATTTTGATGCTCTGATGTTGCCGGGAGGCGCATTAAACGCGGATGCTTTGCGTATGATGCCAAAGGCGCAGCAGTTTGTAAAAGACTTTGACAGCAAAGGGAAACCAATGGCGGTCATCTGTCACGCGCCGTGGCTGTTGGTCTCCGCGGGCCTTGTCAAAGGCCGCACGCTGACAAGCTGGGCGAGTATTCAGGATGACCTGCGTAATGCAGGTGCGAACTGGGTTGACCGGGAGATGGTAAAAGACCGCAACTGGGTCACGAGCCGCAGCCCGAAAGACCTGGGAGCTTTTAATCCGGCAATGGTGCAGTTGTTTGCCAGCAGCAAAGTTGGGGTGAAACACTAATCGTAGTGCTTTAGCAACCTGAGTTGGAGGTACAGGGGGAAGTTGAAACTTTCCCCTGTGCCTTTTTCGTGAAAGGAAACGTACAGGGAAGATAGATGGCTTCCTGCAAGATAATAGAGTAACAAGGAGGCATTTCAAATGGCTGGAACATCAAATACCACGACAAACCATGATGAAATCAGAAAGTGGGTGGAGGCACGCCAGGGCAAGCCCGCGACCGTCCAACGCACGGAGAGCGGCGACGAGCCGGGTGTATTGCGTATAGATTTCCCCGGCTATAGTGGCGCAGGTTCGCTTGTGGAGATTAGCTGGGAGGATTTCTTCCAGAAGTTTGACGAGAAGAATCTGGCGTTTCTCTATCAGGATACCACCTCAAGTGGCGAACAAAGCCGCTTTTTCAAGTT
>DATGJV010000705.1:0-3945 GCA_035295005.1 Ktedonobacteraceae bacterium
CCCGGCCCGAACCAGTTGCTCGCCAACTTCAAGATGACGTGGCGGCAGAATGTGCGCAGCGCCGAACGTAAAGGCGTGATTATTCGCGAAGTCGAGAGCGAGGCCGATTTCGACGCCTACTATAACCTGCTCAAAATCACCAGCGAGCGCGACGCCTTCTTTATCCATAGCAAAGACTATCACAAAGAGATACTGCGCGAGTTCAAGAGCAAGGGCGACGCCGTTCTCTACCTCGCCGAACACGAGGGCGAGGCTATTGCCGCCAAAATGCTGATTCGCTTCGGTGACTGGTGCTGGGACATGTTTGGAGCGACCTCCAATAATAAGCGCAATCTGAAACCGGCCTATCTGTTGCAGTATCGCTGCATTCAGTGGGCGCAGGAGCGTGGGTGCAGCTATTTCGATTTCCGCACCATTCCCGAAATACTGGAGCCAGGGGAAGAGATGTGGGGCGTCTACGAATACAAAAAGGGCTTCGGCGGCTTCTCCCGCCTGAACATGCCCACGCAGGATTACGTCTACCGCCCGCTCATCTACAACGCCTGGCGACGCTTCGTCGAAATGCGGCGCACCCGCCGCCACAGCGAACGCAAAAAAATCGAATTGGAACGAGCGGCGAGGGGGAAAGGGTAAGCATATGCAAGCGCAAATCATCACCGACCGGAAGCTATGGAACGATTTCGTGGCGGCGTCGGTCTGTTGCAATATCACACAATCATATGAATGGGGCAAACTGGCCCCGCACCTGGGAGCCGAGGCAATGCATGTCGGCGTCATAGATGACGATGGTCAATTATGCGCGGCCATGCTTGTGCTGATATCCCCCATTCCCGTGCTGAAACGGCTGTATTTTTACGCGCCACGTGGCCCGGTGATAGATGATCCCGCGTCACCTGTGCTGACAACGCTGCTCAATTTCGTTAAGGCAGAGGCACGCAAACGAGGAGCATTCATGCTCAAAGTTGAGCCGAACGCGCCCGATGGCGATATACGCTGGCGAGCGGCGTTGCTACGGCGCGGCTTTCGCGCCACGCCCTATGCCAGCCACATCCGCCACGAATGGGTGCTGGATATCCGGCCCGATGAAAAAACGCTGCTGGCGAATATGAAGGAGAAGTGGCGTTACAATATTCGCCTCGCGGGTCGCAAAGGCGTCGTCGTGCGTCGTGGTGAGGGCCAGGCCGACATTGACACATTCTATCGCATCTACGAAACAACGAGTGAACGCGACCAGTTCTTCATTCACAGCAAAGCCCACTACGAGGATGTTATGCGCCTCTACAGCGAAGGCGACCGCGCCGCGCTCTTCCTGGCGGAATACGAGGGCAAGGTCATCGCCGGTACTATCGTCCTACGCCTGGGTCAATGGAGCTGGTACATGTACGGCGCGTCCTCCAACGAACAACGCAACCTCATGCCCAACCACCTCTTGCAATGGACAGGCATGCAGTGGGCGAAAGCCCATGACTGCTGGTACTACAACTTCCGTGGCATCCCCGACGATCTCACTGAGAATGAAGGTCACGAGCAACGCGAACTCTGGGGCGTCTACACCTTCAAGCGCGGCTTCGGCGGCTACTCCATCCGCTCCCTTGAGACACACGACCTCGTCTACCAACCCCTCGTCTACGAAGCGTACCGCCGCTTGCTGGATGTGAAACGCTGGCGGGATGAGCGAAGAAAAGCGTATGTACATCCATAAAATACGGGTTCGACATAAATAGAGACTCGACATTGCTGCGCTCGTCGAGTTGGGTCCGCTTTAGCGCACCCAGGGCACGAGCGACAGCCATGTGCCAGTCAGCCCATGTATTCCATTTATTTGCATTATCTTGTTCACAAACAGGAATAGATGTATATCTGGGAAAGTGTAGTGGATGTAGCAGATGTAGTGGGTAAAAAGCGTCTAATGATGCCGCAGCAAAGCAGTATGTCGGAACTGACCGTAGTATCTTGCTGCATATTGTCTGGACTTAAAGTGGGGCGGCTACCGTGACTTTGTAGCAAATAGTAACGTATACGGTTGTATATATTTCTTGTTACAGTCTTGCATGACGCCAGATGGTGCCCTGACAGTCAGGCATATTACACACCCACATAAGGAGAAGAACTATGGTGGTCATTCCCATGAAGAATGGAGATGAAATTGCCTGGAAAGACTTTCGCCAATCCCCACAGGAAAAAGTCCGGTTCCTGTTGCGAACTATCACGGCAATCCTCGCAATGTGTACGCTGGGGAGTACACTGCTCCTCTTAGCGGCATGCAGCACGCAGAACAACATCGTGAACCCTTCATCCGGCATCTGGAAGATTGTTCACAGTGCGAATCCTGGCTCCGCGCAAAACTATCTGAGTGCTGTCGCGGCTACTTCTGCTACGGATGCCTGGGCGGTGGGCAGCTTTTCCAGTAAACACCTGGGTTTCCAGGGGACAAAAGCCTTGATTGAACACTGGAATGGCACGTCATGGTCGGTTATGCCAAACCCGAATGTGGGGAAGCCGGGAAACTTCCCGTCGGCGATAGCGGCTGTCTCTACAAACGATGTCTGGATTGTCGGCAATACCATCACTGACAATTCGGTGACAAATACGCTTATCCAACACTGGGATGGCAAGGTCTGGAGCAATGTCAAGGGCCAAAATCCTGGGAAAGAACTCAACGTACTGGGAGGCGTCGTGGCGCTCTCCGCACACGATGTCTGGGCGGTTGGCTCTTTGAGTAATTCATTTGACAACCCGCAAGCACAGCCCTTGATCGAACACTGGAACGGCACCGCCTGGAGTACCGTCGCCAGCCCAAACATCGGGACAAACAATACCACGCTGGATGATGCAATACTGGTGCCGCACTCTACGAGAATCTGGGCCGTGGGAACAGGTGCCACCTATGGCGCTCCTATCAATGTAACTCCAACTACTGCTGGCGGGATAACGCAAGAGACGCCTGTGACTGCTCAAACGCTCATCGAGTCCTGCTGTTCCTGAGATTTCAGTGTATGAACAATTGAGAAAGGTTTAGCGGAACCAGAAAACGAGCAATGAGCCACACGCGGCTCATTGCTCGTTTTCTAACTCTTCCAACAGCTTCTTATCTAGCTTGCTACTCACATCGAGTTTAGCGAATAGATCGGGGCGACGTTGGCGGGTGCGACGAAGGGATTCTTTGCGCCGCCAACGGGCAATTTGTTCGTGGTGTCCTGACAGCAATATATCGGGAACGGGCCAGCCGCGAAACTCTGGTGGGCGTGTATAGTGGGGATATTCGAGCAGACCACTGCTATGCGATTCCTCTTGAATAGATTCGCCAGTCACGACGCCCGGAATGAGACGAGCTACCGCATCCACGACGATCATAGCCGCCAGTTCACCGCCAGTCAGAACATAATCGCCGATGGAGAGTTCATCGGTGACAAGATGTTCGATAACGCGCTCATCTATGCCTTCATAGTGGCCGCAGAGCAGCGTGAGACGCTGCTGTTGGGCAAGTTCCTGGGCGATTTGTTGATTAAACAGTCGTCCTTGCGGGGTGAGCAGGATAATCGGGCCGCTCTGATAGACAGCCTCGACGGAGGCGAAAATCGGATCAGGTTTCATCACCATGCCCGCACCGCCGCCGTAGGGGTAATCGTCAACGATATGATGTTTGTCGGTGGTGGCGTCGCGAATATTGTGCAGGGCGATGCTGAGCAAGCCTCGCTCCTGTGCGCGTTTGAGAATGCTCTCGGTCAATGGCCCCTGGAACATGCCAGGGAATAATGTGAAAATGTCGCAATGCATAGGTATACCCTCTTTCCTGTGTGTGTTACAATAGCATCGTTGCCTCTTTCTGGCAAGTCTTATACATTCATGGAGCCTTCTATGTCGTGGTCCCAGAGCCGTGTTGCCGGGGATTTGTCTGATCAAATGACGCTGTTGGTCGGTGGCGCTGTGCGGTTGCTGTGTGGG
>DATGJV010000706.1:0-5878 GCA_035295005.1 Ktedonobacteraceae bacterium
AAACGTCTCGCTATAAGCGCAATCCCGATCAAAGTATGCTGCGCCAATTTCTCTCTGTACCTGTGTTCTTTTGAAGAGTACAAATGGAGCCTGAAACTGCTTAGATACACCGCGCCTGTAATAAATATCTCCATCAGGTAAACGCTGTAACATATTTACGTTAATGCCATAACGCGCAAAGTCCTCTGGCCGACAGCAAGGTTTATTATCCAGCCACGGAGCAGGATTGCGCTTTCCCGGACCTTTGTGATTAAAACCTACCTTAGATAGCCAATTTCTCTCTTTTATAACTTGTCCCAGTGCCGGATAGTTATTTAATTGTTGCAGAAGTATATGATCATAGCTTGTTCCCCATAGAGCGACTTTCCAGATATTGGTAGACCTCTGGGCTATAATCTCTTCTTTTTCCTCCGCAAATAATTCTTGCTGCTCAATATTTATACTTTCATCATTAATCTCGAAATCGTCATTGCTTTCACCCTCTAGATCATCAATATTTTCCAAAACTTGCTGTAATGGGAGATATTTCAAATCATTTGTTTCAATAACGAGTGAAGCGAAACGACGAGTCAGATGTGTCAATTTTGGTGCTCCATAGAAGATTGTTTCTGAATAAGCCGGGCCGTGTGGTTTATAGAAAATAGCAACTGTTGGTGCTATTGCCTTCTCAAAAAGAAACCGTCTCAACGCAGAAAAATCGAATATCTGAGAGATTGCGAATTGACGGAAGAATCTTCGTCTGAATGCAATGTTGGGACCGCTCCTATTAAACAAGAGATGTTTACTTGAACAGAGCAATGCAACTTGCCCTTGAGAAGTACAAAGGTCCGGGGCATGCCAGAGAAACGCCTGTGCTATTTGCTCATCGCCTACATCGTAGCCTCGCTCAGTTAAATATACTCGTGCACATTCTGTTAGTTGACTTTCCCATGGAGGATTACCCACGACCAAATCAAAAGTGCGTCCTGCAAAATCAACTCTTTTTTCAAAGAAGTCCGCTTTAACGAGATTCCCATCCTTAATGAGAGAAGGAAACTTTACCTTCATCCAGATTGTTTTGGGCTCCAGATAGTCTGACATAGCAAGGCAGAGACTAAATGAAGCCACAGAAAGTGCTTCTGCCTTTTTATCAACTCCAAATATGGATGATTTCAAGATAGTAACTAATTCAGGAAAAGAAGGGAATTGCTTGTGAACCCGGCACCATCGTTCAATGAGCCGACGATACGCTTCCACCAGAAAAATGCCTGAGCCACAGGCTGGGTCTAAAATCCTGAGCACGTAATTTGGGTCGCTCTCAGGTAGTACTTGATCGAGCATAAAATCTACTAATCGTGGTGGAGTATAATATGTTCCATCTTTGCCATCTTCTTCTTCATGAAGGAACTCTTCGTATATAGAACTAATCAGCTCTATCGGAATAAACTCAAAGTTATAGGCCCAGAAGAAAAGCATCTGCCTGTTTGCTTTACTTCCTGCCGAATCCTCAGTGAACAGCTTTTGTAGCTTTTCGAGATTTTCAGGACGAACAACTTTTTTTTCATTCTCATCGATGGGAAAAATATCCCCATTAAAGCGGTCATGCAAAAACTGGAAAAAGTTATACGTATGCTCATGGGAAGCAAGAATATCAGTATATGCTTTGTAATTAGATCCAAATCTTTGACTAAAAAAATTCTCGTTCTCATCGTGTAGAACACCGCGGTCTTGCAGATACAGAGCAAAAATAGAACGGCCAATGAGATTATTGGCATACCTTGAACTGGCCTCTCCAATCTGTTGTCGATCGCGGCCTTTATCCAGGCCATGATATTTCACCAATTGCTGGCTGAAGTCTGCCACAAGCTCTCGTCGAATGTAACGCAGATTGGCTATGAGTTTCTGATCTGCGCGTGTATTCCGTTTAAAATATTTACTATCACTGTACTCGCGCCAGAAACTTCCCGATTCTATCGCTGTACGCGAGAATATATTCAGACGTTCCCATACATTACTTGATACTTGTTGATTGAGAGATACAAGCTTATTTTCAAGTCGGGAGGGTTCAGCAAATTCACCATTAAGCTTACTACGATGCGGTGCTTCATATCCACTATACACTCTAATCTCGGTGGGAAGAATGATGAAGATAAGAGGTATTTTACTCTGGCTCCAAACATTACGATGTAACTGAGCCAGTTTACTTTGATCAGGAGCCTGAAAACGCTTGAAATAGATAACCGGTGCGTTTGCTACAAAATAAATGGCATCGATTCCAAGCTTGTCTTTGGCCTCACGCCACGTCATTTCTAATTCTGCCGGTATTTCCTCATCGGACGTTTCATTAGATATCAGACAGGGACTGGATTTGTAGTCGAGGTTCTTTAACAACTTGGAGAACATCTGCTCGGTGTCCGCCATCTGATTAATCATATCTTCCTCTACTCACAGATTTAACAATGATTGGCATAACCTGTATCAATACACCTTTGAGCTACTGGCTCTGTCAAACTAATTGATATGCTTGTTTGATCGTAACACATCACTACTTCCCAGTCAACTTTTGTTCCAATCAGTTCATGATTGGACATTCGCAATCGGATAGGTTTGCGAATGTCTAATCGTTTTGTGAGCCATTTTACACATATCGCAGTCAAAATGACGGTCATTCCATCGGGCAAAGCATATGGTAAAATGAGTAAAACAAGAAAGGCAGATTGAAGGGGAGAATCATAAAAGTAAGTAATAGAGGAGTTTCTTATGTCAGATCGCCTCGTCTATTCCACCGATGGCGGACGAATTCATACCTGCCCTGTGTGTGGGCGTTCATATAAAGAGTGCCGGTGTGACCAGCCCATCTCAGCGAACCAGCAAACGAAGAAGAGTGATGGGATTGTGCGGGTGATGCGTGACCGCAAGGGACGCGGTGGGAAGACTGTGACGGTGATTACAGGCGTTCTCGCGAATGGAGATGCTCTGGCAACTTTGGCACAACAGCTGAAGAAGCTCTGTGGCTCCGGCGGCACTGTCAAAGACGGCACTATCGAGATTCAGGGCGACCATTGTGATAAGGTGCAGGCTAAATTGACGGAGATGGGCTATAAGGTCAAACGAGCGGGAGGGTAAGCCTCACAACCACGGCAAACGTTCTTTCAGTGCAGGCATGGCCTGTTCAACGGCTTCGCGACCGGCTGAGACAAATTTGCGGCCTTCGGAGAACTGACGCAGGGAGACGCGGTGTAGTTTGGGACGGATAACAATATCGGCTTCGCGTATGCTGTGCATGCCGATGGTTGCCATCGCGAGATCGTAGGTGCGCAACAGGAGGTCTATCATATGCGGGGATCGCTGCTCCTTGCGCAATGAATGTCCCGGTTGCTCTGATCCGGCATCGCGCAACCAGGGAGTCGCGCTCTCCAACGTAGGAGGCTCCTGGCCGCCCAGTTCGGAGGCGAGCAGGATATCAGCGCCCATTTTGCGCACGAGTCGAATGGGAACAGGATCGTGCATACCAGCATCCATCAGAATGTGTTCGCCGACGATCACGGGCGGAAAGATACCGGGCAACGCCACGCTTGCGAGTGCTGCTTGCCAGATAGGGCCACGCTCCAGTACAACACCAGCCCGCGTCGTCAGGTCTACCGCGACCATCGCGAACGGCGTTGTCAGATCCTCAAAACACCGTTCGCCGCACAATTCACGGAGCATTCGTTTGATTCCCCGATTTGAGAAGATGGAGGTACGCGGAATGCGCCATTGCACGATGTGGCGCTGGATATCCAGAAATATCTCTTCGCTTTCAACAACCGACTTGCCGATAAGGTACATGCCGGGCGTGATAATGCCGCTACTACAGGCCGAGATATAGTCAATGGGAACGCCGTGCTGCAAGAGACCATCCAGCACGCCCAGATGAGCAAACCCACGTGCTCCACCACCACCAAAAGCGATACCCACCGTCTGCCGGGCGATAAAACGAGCGACAAAATGGACAGCCTTGCTTAGTTCCGCCCCTGCGGCTATGTGTTGGAGCGTCTGTTGCTCTTGCCAGCAACGTTTGAGTAGAGCGTTATCAGCAGGCAGTAAGCGCGTGACTGGATAATCCAGCGCCGTTGCATACCTATCTTGCACGCCAATTGTTGGACGTTCCGTTACATGTGCGGCGAAAATGGCTGGTTGGAATGGAGTATGCTCAATGATAGAGTGCAAGGCGTCACGCCCAACACCATCCGAGATAACAACGATGGCTTTCTGAGACAGGTCTTTCACCGCTTGCAGCGCGTGCGTCGGTGTATGGTGTGTCGTAACCAGCAAGATGTAGCTGTAATAGATGGCGAGATCGGCCACGACGGATAGTATGCCCGTAGCGAGCGTACCTGATTCTTCCTGTTCCGGTGCCAGATACGTTATTGCCGCAAAGTGCTGCCCATCAGAGGTAGTATTCGAGGCGGTATGTTTCTGCAACAATGCGGCATCGTGAGCGCATTCATATACCGTCGGGCGTTGCTGGTCTGGATGGATGGCATAGTGAGCAGCTACCGAGACATCCCGTCCACAGAGTTCGAGCAAGAGGACACGTTTGCGTGTACAACTGGCGAGTGCATCGGCAATATGTATGGCAAGCGCCTGTTCTTGAGGTGCGTTCGTTTGCTCTAAACAGGCCAGCCAGATAGGTTCGCATTGTTGGTGCGCGAGAATGTGCTGATTTGTGCGCGAGAGACGACGTGTGAGAATCGCGTTGATGTTGCGCAACAACGTTGGACACGTGCCAATTAAAGTCAGGAAGTCCGTCTGTGAAAGCGACCAGACGGAAGTATCCTCCTCGGCACGTATAGTCGCGGTCGGTAATTCACCTGTGATGAGCGACATTTCGCCGAAGCACTCTCCCATACCTAAACGAGCGATGACATATTGCTCATGAGCAGCGTTTTCGGGCGCGAAGGGGACGGAGCCATCGGACCTGTTCTCCAGCAAGACGCTGGCATGGCCGGAGGCGATGAGGTGTAACCAGCCGTGCCAGACGCCGCGCTCCAGGATATGCGTTCCCGCCGCATAATGCGAAGGCTGGAGCCGTTCGATGATCGCGGCCAATTCATCTGGCCGCACATCGCGAAAAAGCGTGCTGGCCTCTATCAGTTGTTGTAGCTCAACGTTTTGCATACGCCGATTGTACAGAGAAATTCCATGAATGTCCAGTTACTTTTCCACAAAACGGCAGGGCGCGAGGGACATGGGCCGATTTATCGCGCCCACCGCCGATTCATCGGCCCACATCCGAACACAGTTTCCACATTTCATGAGCCGGATAGGAATAACAGGGAAAGGGCAGGTATAGTGCCTGGCAGCATACGAGCAAAGAGCAAAGGACACATGAGAAAGAGGGCATGAGCAATGAATATCAATGAGCAACTCGAACAATTTTTGTCAGGATTAGGAGTAGAGATGGAACGCAACACACCGGAGCAACACAACCCGTTTGATGATTCATCCATTCCAGAGGTCTCTATTTTTCAGGCCTCACGCGATCATTATGGCGTTTTTTATCGCCTGGATATCATTGACTCCATGCCACAATTGCGCATTATGGTGCCTATCGAACATGGCGCGGTCAAAATGGAGATGTACCTGGTGCGCATGAGCCACAATATGCCATTGAACGAATGGTTCTCCGGTATGGCAAAATATAGCGGCAGTCCCCCCTTTGAGAAGGGGCGTGAGGCGGCCTTACAACACCTGCTCTATGCCGTTGCTGAATTGATGAAGCAATTGTTCTGGACAGGCGATTTGAATGCAATGAGCTTCCCTCCTGAACTGGATGTCTGCCAGGTGTTATAAAAGCCATGCACAAAACAGAGAGCCAGTATGCTGCATGCAGCATACTGGCTCTCTGTTTTGTGCA
>DATGJV010000707.1:0-3763 GCA_035295005.1 Ktedonobacteraceae bacterium
TTCTAAGAACCATTGTAACATGAGAGGCAAATTGACAGAATACTACAGAGATTTTTGTCTTCGTATCGCTCGTACCAGCCGAATCTCTTCATACGAATAGTCATCGCCCAGGTATTCTTTGACGGGTTTGAGCAGGTCGTCACCGACTGCATGCAAGGCCGCCGCGATTACATCATAGCGGTCAGCGGATATCAGGGCCGTTGTATCAATCTCTTTGCCTTCCTCAATGAGGGCGACGATATGGCTGATAACGGTGGAGGGTTTGATGCTACGTGCCTCGGCAATGGCCTCGATACTCATGCCCTGCTCATACAGTTCAAGTGTCTGCTGGTAGGTAGGAGTACGGGTGCTGTGGGTACTGGTCGTGGTAGTGGAAAGCGTAAACTCCACTTTCTCTTCCTCTGGCGGCATGTTATCCACCGTCAGGGAATGGGCAACGCAGTAGTTGCGTATCTCGTCGGTGAAGTAAGCCCCATATGTTGCCAGTTTGCTACGCCCCACGCCAGGCATACGTGCGAAGTTTGCCTCGCTCTGCGGACGCATCTGCGCCATTGCGCGGAGACTGGCGTCGGCGAAGACAACATAGGGTGGCACCCCCTGCGCGTCGGCAAGCTGTTTGCGCAGGGTGCGCAGGTGATGGAAGAGCGCGGCCTCCTCTGGCGACAAATCGGCAATCATCTTGTCTGTCTTACCCTGCCGCTCTTTTTGTCTGGTGGTGGACGAGGGCGCGATAAATCGGGCCCCTACCTTTTTCGGAAGGGCGGGAACATACACATCGCGTTGCTTACGCAGAATTTCCCGTGAGACTGTATTCAGCAGGATGATGTGATAGCCGTCGCTCGACTCACTCATCAAGCCTTGTTGCAGGAAGGCGTGGGCGAGGTGTTGCCATTCCTTTGCGCTCAAATCCTTGCTAATGCCGTAAGTAGAAAGCTGGTCGTGATGATTGTTACGAATTTTTTCTGTATTCGCGCCACGCAGCACGTCTATAATGTGGCTTATGCCAAAGCGTTGATTGGTGCGTGCTACACACGAGAGGAACTTCTGCGCGTTGATCGTGTGGTCTTCCAGTTCGGCTTCCTGTTGCAGACAGTTATCGCAGTTGCCGCAGTTTTGTTCCTGATAGGTTTCGCCAAAATAGGCCAGCAGGACGCGGCGGCGACAGATGTTGCTTTCGCAATACGCCATCATTTGCTGCAATTGTTGCAGCGCCACAAACTGCTCCTGCTCGCTCGTTTTCTGCCCAACCAGATACTCAACTTTGAAACGGTCGCCGTAGTTGAAAAAGATGATGCACTGTGCAGGCAACCCATCGCGACCGGCACGCCCCGACTCCTGGTAATAGCTTTCGAGGTTGCGCGGCAAGTCATAGTGAATCACCGCCCGTACATCTGGTTTGCCAATGCCCATGCCGAACGCGATGGTTGCCACCAGTACCGACACATCGTCACGAATGAAGCGCAACTGGTTTTCTGTGCGTTGCTCATTGTTCATTCCCGCGTGATAGGGCAAGGCATTAATGCCCTCGCGCTGCAACGCGCCACTGATTTCGTCAACGCTTTTGCGGCTCGCACAATAGATAATGACGGGTGCGTCTGGTTGTGCCAGCAACAGGTGAACCAGCTCCTTATATGAACCCTGATTCTTCTGACGCACTTCATAGGAGAGATTGGGACGGTCAAAACTGCCGATATAGACATGTGGATTATGCAATTTCAGTTGCGTCAGGATATCGTCGCGCACCCGCTCGGTCGCGGTCGCTGTCAGCGCCATCATCGGCATCAGTGGGTAACGTTCGCGCAGTCGGCCCAACTGGCGGTACTCTGGTCGAAAATCGTGGCCCCACTCACTGACGCAGTGTGCCTCGTCCACTGCCATCAGCGATACGCCCACAGTTTCCTCAATGCGGTCGAGCAGGTAGAGGAAATTCCCGGCCATCAATCGTTCAGGCGCAACGTAGAGGAGCTTGATATCGCCATCCATCGCCGCCTGTTCGCGGCGTGCCCGCTCTGCCGGGGTGAGCGAACTATTAACAAATGTGGCTGGGACGCCGTTCGCCTGCATCCGATCCACCTGATCCTGCATCAACGCGATCAACGGCGAGACGACGATGGTCAGCCCCGGCAACAACAACGCCGGCAACTGGTACGTCAGCGATTTGCCCCCGCCCGTCGGCATTAAGACAAATGCATCATTGCCCGCCAGTGCCTGCTCGATTATCTCAAGCTGCCCCGGACGAAACTCCTCGTGTCCAAAATATTCTTTCAGAACCTGAACAATCTGCGCACTCTGCGCAATATTTCCTGTGTGTTCTATCTGTACCACCTGTTCAATACGCTCCCAATCATGCTCTCTGTAGGGGCCGATTGATCGCGCCCACCGCCGATTGATCGGCAGTATTCACGAGGCCGATCAATCGGCCCCTACAGAATGGTTGTTCCAGACGTGTTTTACCTTATTATGATATCATGCCTGGCTAGACCTGATAAGCTCTGGTACGAACCGGTTGTATTTGTCGTTGCCGGTACACTGGCCGGGGGTGCAGCGCGGAAATGAAGGTGCGAATATTCGCATGGCGGTTCTGTGGGTCCTTCTCAAGGGCGGTGAGTATCGCCTGCTCGATATACGAGGGGATCTGGGGATTGCGGTGCGTCGGGCGAATTGGTGCATGATACAGGTGCAGGTCTTTTAGCGAAACAGCGCGACCCGGTGTGAAAGGAGGATGCCCCGTGAAGAGTTCGTAGGCGATGCACCCCAGCGCATACTGGTCACTGTACGCGCTGGCTATACCGCGAAATTGTTCGGGGGCCATGTAGAGCGGTGTCCCGACCATTGAGGCGCGGTGTTCGCCTCCGGGTGTGTGCATCAAAAGGGCAATGCCAAAATCTGCCAGCAGGGCGTCATTGTTCTTGTTGAAGAGAATGTTGCCCGGCTTCAAGTCACGGTGAATGATGCATCGCTGGTGCGTATACGCAAGTCCCTCTCCAATTTGTGAAAGGATGAAGAGTGCCTCTTGTTGAGGTAATCGCCGGGGATGAAGGTCTAATAGCATGTCGCGGAGTGAGCCGCCATGCGCATATTCCGTGATAATATAAGGAACATTATTATCAATCGTACCGGCATCGTAGATGGTCAAAACGCGGGGATGGCGCAACTGTTCAAGCAGCTCAGCTTCCAGAAAGAATTGCTCCAACTCGTGCTGTGTATGACGATGATACGAGTGCAAGACCTTGATCGCCGCCGTCCGCGGTAACGTTTTGTGCTGAGCCATATAGACACACCCGAAGGCACCGCTCATAATGACGTTCTTGACCTCGTAGTTCCCTATCCGTCTCCCGATATATTCATTGCTGCCTTCCATAGCTGACTCCTCAGTTCATGTTCGTTGAAACAGAGATGCTTCATGTTGTACATCCAAACATTGAAGTTCACCGAACAATCGGTACAATTTTCATGAATTTGAACAATGTTGGCGGCTGGTAGATTTTTCACTAAAAAACCTCTTTACAAACTAAATTGTTTGTTATATAATTCGCTCATGAGGCTTCCTGTAAGGAAAGTTGAAGCGATCTTTAAGTTGTATTGACAAACACACAATTTTTGTTTGTCAATACAACTATACATGATGAGACACAAAAAATCAAGATGATATCCATAACATTTGTTTGTTTGTTAGATAACTAAAGGGTTATGGTGAAATGGGCCGGAAAGATAAGCAAGTTTCTCTGGAGAATAGTGGGAGCTTTCAACCTGGTGCGCGAAT
>DATGJV010000708.1:0-4253 GCA_035295005.1 Ktedonobacteraceae bacterium
CGAGGAATGTTCTCACGCGGGCTATTGACGTAATGATCCGGGTGTGCAAAACTGGAAGGAGATGCAAAGCAGTCTTTTTAGGTATTTACTTCATCGGTGTATTTTGGTGTGTTTCAGAGGAGAAAAATGATGCAAAAGAAACATTTGACTGTACGCGGCTGGGGGCACCTGTGCTTGCTCGCCCCCATGTTGGCAGTTGTATGCGCCCTGATAGTGGCGTTGCCAGCCTTCGCAAGCACGGTGGCCTCCAGAGGAGTCACTACCGCACCGACGGCTCAGTCAGCGCCGCCTGGCCAGCCCAACTTCGGCTCGAACGTCTACATTTTCAATCCGGGCATGCCGCAGAGCCAGATACAGGCGACGGTTGACGCGATAGCAAACCAACAGGTCTCCAACCAGTTCGGAACTCAGCGTTATGCGCTGCTGTTCGAGCCTGGCACCTACGGCTCCAGTACCGATCCTCTCAACTTTCAGGTCGGCTACTACACCGCCGTGGCGGGTCTCGGTCTCTCCCCCAACGATGTCGTCATCAACGGTTCCATTGATGTCTACAACCAGTGTTTCGGTTCCAACAACTGCATCGCACTCGATAACTTCTGGCGCTCGTTGTCGAACCTGACCATCAATGTGACTAACCCGAACGCTGGCTGCTACACAGGCGAATTCTGGGCAGTATCGCAAGCCGCTCCGATGCGTCGGGTCCACGTCAACGGAAACACTACTCTGATGGACTATTGCACGGGTCCATCGTTTGCCAGTGGCGGCTTCATTGCCGATTCAGAGTTCGGCGGCAATGTGGTCAACGGCTCGCAGCAGCAGTTCCTGGTGAGAAACAGCCAGCTCAATGGCTGGAGCAACGGTGTCTGGAACCAGGTGTTCTCCGGCGTTGTGGGTGCGCCCCCACAGTGTTTCCCCGGTCAGAAATCATGCGGCCCATATACGACACTCGCAACCAGCCCGGTGACACGAGAGGCACCATATCTGTATATGGACTCCAACGGGCAATACAACGTCTTCGTCCCCTCGATGCAGCGCAACTCCGCGGGTACGACATGGGCCAACGGTCAGACACCTGGCTCGTCCATCTCCATCAATACGTTCTTCATTGCCCAACCAACGGACTCCGTAGCAACGATCAATAAGGCATTAGGTTCTGGCCGGAACCTCATTCTGACGCCGGGCATCTATAACCTGAACCAGAGCATCCTGGTCACTCGTCCCGATACAGTAGTACTCGGTCTCGGTTTCCCAACGTTGATCCCTGAAAACGGCATCGTGTCAATGAGTGTCGCCAGCGCGAAGGGGATCATGCTCTCAGGGATGATCTTCGACGCGGGTGCAACGAACTCTCTGGCGCTGTTGGTGGTCGGAAACGGCCACGGAGGTAGTGACCATGACGCCTCCGACCCGACGACTCTTCAGGATGTGTTCTTCCGTATCGGCGGCGCGGAACCAGGCAAAGCGACGATCAGTCTGGACGTTAACAGCGACAATGTCATCCTCGATGACATCTGGGCATGGCGGGCCGACCACGGCAACGGTGTGGGCTGGACCAGCAACACTGCAGATACCGGCGTCGTCGTCGTAGGGAACAATGTGACCTCATACGGCCTTTTCGTCGAACATTACCAGAAGTACCAGGTGATCTGGATCGGGAATGGCGGCACGGACATCTTCTTCCAGAATGAGATGCCTTACGACCCACCCAGCCAGGCGGCGTGGATGGAGGCTCCCGGCGTGGATGGCTGGGCGGCCTTCAAAGTTGCCAACACTGTGACCAGCTTCAACGGCTACGGTATGGGCAGTTACTGCTTCTTCAATCAGGGCGTGAATATTTACGCCGCGCATGCTTTTGAGGTTCCTGACACTCTCCCGGCGTCAAGTCTCAACGATCTGCTCACGGTCTTCCTCTCCACGAGCGGATTCGGTGGCATCCTGCACGTAATCAATGACACCGGCGGGTCGGCGACCATAGCCAACCCGGATGTCCCGGTAACCGTGGTGAGCTACCCGTAACGTAATAGCTTGATATCTCGTCCGATCACACTGTATCAAGCTCCGCCTCCGTGGGTGGAGCTTGATGCACCTTCACCACGGCCAGCAACGATCGCTCTGAGATGATTGAGTGACAGCTTCGCCCCCGAAAATGAACGGCTTCCATAACCGGGGAACAGGGCAGTCACAAGCGATCTCGCGCTCGTCTTCTCGCGTCAACTGGAGGTGATGGTGACTACATTGGCGTAGCTTGTGATTTCGATGTCATAGCATGGGGCAGTCGGATCAAAGCCCTGACTTTGAAGCCGCATGTTGTTGCCCACACCACTGAAGGTTTGATCGTCGAAGACAAGCTCAGAGACCCAGCCTTTGAGTTTCACCTGGGCGGCGACGCCTGCAGGGCGAAGAACGGTAATCTCTGATGCTCCCCCCCTGCTCCGTATGGGAACTACGCCGGAGGGCGTGGGGAGTTCCAGGCGGATCATGCTAAATCCCCCGGTGACCTCAAGCCCGGCGAGATTAAGGCCGCCGAGTTCGGCGACAACCTGCGCTGCTCCGCCCTGGATCACAATCCGCCACGGAATGGCAACGCTGAGCGCGACCTCCGCTGCGCCCTGCTTCTCACCCAGACCTAACAGACGCCGTGGATAGCGGATAGTGACCGACCCATCTTTTGCCTTCACGCCCGGTAACGGTCCCTCAAAACGGGCCTGGTAAAGCTCTGATCTTCCCTCGTCCGCACGCACGGTCAACCGGGAGATTCCGCAGGAGACGACGAGCTGACCACTCTCCTGATCTTCTAGCGGAGCAGAGAAGATTCCCTCTTCGGCCGCCGGTGTCCCTTGCTGCAACCGGGCAAGTTCCTGCCTGGATAGCGCGTTGCTGTGTTTGAGAAACTCCAGGAGGAAGGCCATCTGCTCATCATCATAGCGCGACGCCACCTCATGCCACGCTTTCTCAACGGAATCTAAGATCGAGCGAACCTTGCGCATTTCATCCTTGCTTGAGGCAAGCCGGACGATGACCTTACGGCCATCGTTGGGGTCACGCTCCCTGCGCACGAGCCTGGCCTCCTCCAATCGGTTGAGTATTCTGGTGATCGCCCCGGTGGTCAGCCCTGTCAGATCGGCGAGCTGACCAGCGGAAGTTTCGCCAGTGATATCCAGGATATCCATGACCTGTATGTCCGTGACAGCCATCCCAATCTGAGTCGCAGCCGCCCGGAAGAAGGAGGTGCCGAGTCCAGTGAACTGCCGGAGTTCCCGCGCAAGTTCCCCGAGGACCGCCTCGTGTTTTTCCTGAGAACCACTTGACAATTTTTGTCCCTCCGAGTATGCTATATTTATCTTACAACATCAGATAAATATTGGATTTTTCACTGATTTTGTAAGAAATAGATTTGGATTTTCACTGATCATCTCAGTGAAATGTAGTATAGCATAGACAGAGGTCAGATGTCACATGATCAAGAAAGGACTGGTAAATAACTATGAATCAAGTTGGTGCTAGCATCAAAGCATTCTTTGAGGATTTCGAGCGCACAAGTAGTGGCCTGTGATTTTATATCCTTAGACGAGAGGAGCGATGAAGGAAGGATGAAAGAAGGAAGACAGATGCTGCAAGTAGATGCAGTTGTAGAAGTGAAGGGGCTGCAGATGCGCTATGGCGACACGGTTGTCTTAGATGGGGTAGATTTTACGATGTGCCGGGGTGAAGTGCTTGTCCTGCTTGGTCCCAATGGGGCCGGAAAGACGACCACGATTGAAATTTTAGAAGGCTTTCGTGGGCGTTCTGGCGGAAGCGTGAGCATTCTTGGTGCCGATCCTGCCTCTGGGAATGAAACATGGCGTGCAAAAGTGGGGATTGTATTGCAATCGTGGCGTGATCACTCAGGGTGGCAAGTGCGGGAACTGCTTCACCACCTTGGCGGCTACTTTGCCCCGTTTTCAACAGATGAGCGTAAACGTCCATATGGCACTGATGCTTTGCTTGAACTGGTGGGCCTGAGAGACCAGGCACGCAAGAAAGTCCGCGAACTCTCAGGTGGGCAGCGTCGTCGTCTGGATGTTGCCATCGGGCTGGTTGGCAATCCCGAACTGCTCTTCCTGGACGAGCCGACCGCCGGGTTTGACCCACAGGCAAGACGCGAGTTTCATGACGTTCTTCACCGGCTTTCCGAGAGGGAGGAAACGACCATTTTACTGACCACGCACGATCTGGATGAAGAAGAAAAATTGAGTGATCGCATTCTGATTTTA
>DATGJV010000709.1:0-3554 GCA_035295005.1 Ktedonobacteraceae bacterium
TGCTGTTGCTGGTCAAGCGCCGCCCAACGTTTGGGATCAACCGGCCCAAAGATAGTGATACTGGGAGTATCCACAGCGTTCGCGATATGGGCTGGTCCGGTATCGTTGCTGATAAACAGGTCAAGCTCGCTAATGATTGCCGCTAGCCCACCGAGCGATGTCTTGCCCGCGAGATTCAAACAGGGCGTTTTCATGTATTGCGCAACAAGCTGTACTGTTGTCTCCTCGCCATGTCCTCCGGTCAAGATAACCTGTGCCTTAAATCTGTCTGCCAGTGTATCTGCAACCTGCGCGAAGTATTCCGCGGGCCAGCGCCGGGAGGGTGGACGAGCGCCCGCGTGTATACCAATCCACGGCCTGTTCGCTCGTGGTAACTCATACAACAAGCGTGCGGCCTCCACATAATCTTCATTGAAGAGCGGAAATTCCAACCTCTCATCAAGTTTTTCACAGCCAACTAACCGCGCCAACCCCAGATTGCGCTCTATTTCATGCACATCATCAGGATAAGGTGTACCCACCGTAGGGACCGATTTATCGCGTCCGTGTCCGTTATACCTTGCAAACAGCGTGGGAAACGGACGCGATAAATCGGTCCCTACACTGGCTGCGTTTTCTGCGGAACGGGCAAAGGCCGGACGCGATAAATCGGTCTTTACAGGTGTTCCGTCTGTGTCTTCCGGGTAATACCCGACTGTCGTGCGTGCGCCCATGTCCAGCACGCAGGCGTTACTGGTTTGCCCGTTGCCATGCATCTGTATCACAATGTCATAGGCATAAGTACGTTGCTCGGCAAGAAACTGCCGGGTGCGTTCCGGTATCACCTCTACCTCGTCAATGCCTGGATAGCCGCTAAATTCAACGAAGCGGTCAATATAGCAGCGAAAGCGGCGTGCGAATGTAGCGGCCCACGGCAGCCCAATCAACGTAATTTCGGCCTGCGGAAATCGCGCCCGAATGGCACGCAGAGCCGGTATTGCCAGCAGCAAATCGCCCAGTTGGAGCGCACGAAACACCGCGATACGACGTGGATTGCCGATTTCTACTGCATTGTTATTCACTTTTGTATGTATTTTGTTGCCTTGTTGGCTCATTCATTCACTCCATGCATAGTGGCCTGAGATAACATGCGTTCAACCGCCGCGACAACTTCTGCGGGTGGGATATCGAGGCAAGGTATCCCGATGGGACACTCGAAAAGATAACACGGATGACACACTGTATCACGTCGCAGAAGGGTTGCTGGTGTCAAACGCGGCCTCCACTGCGCTTCGTAGTCAGTGCCAGAGAACAGTACAACTTCGGGTGTACCCACCGCATCAGCAAGATGCATGGGCAGAGTGTCGTTGCAAACGACCAGCGCGGCCCGTTCCACAAGCGCGGCGTATTCTGCCAGGGTGGTGCCGCCAATCAAGCACTTTGCCTCCGGTGCGTGCTGGCTCACTGTCTCGATCAATGCCTGTTCGCGTTCAGTGCCAGTGACGAGAACGGGCCAGCCCCTGTCCGTGAGCAAACGAGCAACCGTGCCAGAGCGTTCTGCTGGATAACGCCGGGCGCTCGCGCTCGCGCCTGGATGCAGCAGAATATAGGGTTGCCGTGGGTCAAGCCCCGTGCTTGCAAGGAGTGCTGGCACGGCGGCCCGTGCTTCGTCGGGAATGGTTATGACCAGTTGTCGTTCTCTAACGATAAAGCCAGCCTGTTCGACGAGGCGCATATTGCGTTCGACCTGGTGCATATCGTCTGGCGCGCCGCGCAATTCTGTCGTGAGGGTGCTGCCGCCGAACTCTTTGGACTCGCCAGCTCGCAAGGGAATACCGGCAAGATAACAAACATAGCCAGGTGTGTGCGGCGTCTGGCTGAACGAGGTGAAGATGAAAGCCGCGTCAAATTTGCGCTCCGCCAGCAAGGAAATCAGCTGGTATTCTCGCGCCGGGTCGAACGGCATACGCCCGCCTACATCTTGCCAGACAGGACGCCATACCATTACATCATCAATCCACGGCAGCAATGGCCCTGCTGTCGCACCCGCCGGGCTTGCTAGCAACGTAATACGCGCTTCGGACGAATTCTCTTTGATGGCACGCAAAGCCGGGCCGAGCATGAGGATATCGCCGATATTGTCCAACCGTACCGCCAGAATGTTACGTGCCGCAAGCCATTTGTTCACGTCTGTCATAAGCATGTCTCCTCTGCGCATCGGTGGATTTCAAGTCCCTGCAACAGGTCAACCACAGCCTTGAAAACCATGTCAGGCGAAACAAGCGTCAGACATTCATGATGATAGGGGCAGACGCGGCTATAGCAGATGCGGCAAGGGACATCGTGATTGAGCAAGCGATGTGGCACGTGCCACGGCCCCCACTGTTCCGGTGGATTGGTGAGCGCGAAGAGCGCGACCACAGGGGTTTTGACGGCAGCCGAAATGTGCATCGGGCCGGTATTATTGGTGATGGTCAAATTGGCTGCTTCGATAAGTGCGCACAGAGCAGGAAACGAGAGTTCTCCGGCAAGCGGAATCGCTTTTGCATCGTCTTTCCAACCGCGCAATTTGCCCATGATGCGCTCGACCAGTTCGCGCTCGTCCTCTGTTCCAGTCAGCACGACCGTTGCATTCAAATCTCCGATGAGTTTATGCATTACGTCGGCATACATCTCCCACGGATAGGTACGCGCAGGCATACTACAGCCGGGATGAACGACAATAAGGAGACCCGACCGTTCTATTTTGTATGTGTTCAGCAAATCCTGTACTTCTATGCGTGCTGTTTCTGGTACTTGCAACACGAGGTCACGTTCATCAGTCGTTATGCCAATCGCGCTCACAAGGTCAAGGCCGCGCTCTACTTCGTGCATCATGCGCTCCGGGTGTTTGTGGCGTGTGGTCAACAGGGAACCAGGACCGTCAATCGAAGCCGCCACGCGCAAAGGAATATCCGCCAGGTAGCAGAGGTAGGCTGCTGGCAAGGAACTCTCGTGGTACGAGGTAAAGATGATGGCTCCATCAAATTGCCGCTCTTTGACTTCGGCAATCATGCTCTGTTCGCGCTGGCTATCCTGCGGCAATTTGTGCCACGGATCCATCCAGGGAGCGGAATAGACAAGCACATCGTCAATATCAGGGTTGAGCCGTCCAACTTGCGCACCGATGGGGCTGGCAAATAGCGTTATCTTGCTGGCTGGCAACGATGTTTTGATAGCATGGATGGCCGGAGTTGTCACCAGCACATCGCCCAGATTATCGAGTCGCACTGCCAGGATATTGCGTGCCGAACGCCACGGTTCGTTTATTCTGTTCATTGTATCGGTATCATTCGCCATGTCGCGCTCCCGCTTCTCCTTTGTCAGCAAGAGCAGCGATGTGGACAATCCTGTCAATAACGCTGCTCGTACTCACGCTACCCGCCAGTGGCAAGATAACGATGCGGCCGCCAACTTCCCGTACCGCCTCGGCCTCTGGCAGCTCTTCGTCAGCATAGTCGCCGCCTTTGACGTGGATATGGGGGCGCAACGTGCGGATAAGTTCAGTGGGAGTATCTTCATCAAAGATGATAACA
>DATGJV010000710.1:0-3196 GCA_035295005.1 Ktedonobacteraceae bacterium
GTATAAGCGCAAAAAGCTCTACGCTCCATAATGTTTCATCCACGGGAAAATATGCATGAACATGCATGAAATTAGTACGCCTTCATCATATCACAAGTAGCAAAATCGGGGTTAACCACATAAAGAGAAAGGCCCCGGCGAAAATTCGCCAGAGCCTTTCTCTCAGGACCAGAGAAGGAGGTAGGAAGTTGTCTAATGAGATGTACATGATTGAGAATAGCTCGAATATATTGTTTCCTGACCTTCTTCTTTCTATATATTCGCAGGTACGTTACACAAAACACTATGTCACCCGCGAGTAATACTAGTTGGTACCCGCTCCAAAGGTTTTCTAGAACGATAGAGACGACTAGCAGTATGGAGCGAGTACTTCTAAATCGCCAACCCTATCGCAATCCCCCCTATATAACCCGATACCATTCTATACTACGTGAAAGGTAAACTTTTGGATTACATTGGATGCCCTTCCATCTGTTCAAAGGCAAAACGCAACGAGGAAGGAATGGGATGAGGTCGCCCGGTCAGATAATTGCACCAGACCATGACCGACCGGCCAGTAGCAAAAATACGCTCGTGTTCGTCTGTCGCACGTATCTGATGCTCCATAGTAAAGCTGGTGCGCCCAACACGGACAACGCGCACACCAATCTCTATGGTATCGGAACGCACCAGGGGAAGTATGTAGGTACATGTTACCTCTTTGACAAGAAGCCCATAGTGGCTGCCATTGGGACGTGTCTGAATACGTGGATTGTGCGGTGGATGCGAAACGATGCTTTCTACCTCTTGATGCTCCTCCCGCGAAGGCCACTGCTCCAACCACGGATGAAGTTGATCAAAATAGTAGCTTCTCGCTTCCTCGAAATAGGTAAAGTAGACAGTGTTATTCACATGGGCCAGTGGGTCCAGATCGCGAAATCGAATTTGCACCGGGAACCAGCAAGGGAAGGTTTCATTCATATACATGCACACCTCGCTCTCAATGTTGTTGTCTCCATAGTAGCAGATTCTTTGCCTTTTCGACAACATTCCATTGAAGTGAGCAAAGAGAATGGAAAAAGTTGATCTGAACGACCTGTTATGACGTACTCTATTTAGAAGGAACAGTTAAGAGGGTTACGATGAGAAGACCAGACGACGATGAACCTGAGTCGCAACAACATTCCGGGTCAATTTCTTTTCAAGCTGATGAGTTAAGTGATGAAGCATTAATTAGCGCCATAGCCGGTGGAAATGTATGGGCAATGGAGCCACTCTACCAGCGTTATAGTCGCATACTCTATTCACTTGCCTATCGTATGGTAGCTGATCACCAGATAGCAGAAGACCTTATTCAAGAAGCATTTTTATCCGTATGGCGGCGTGCCACTTCCTATTCCCCGCAGTCAGGCGCGGTACGTAGCTGGCTTGTCTCCATTGTTCATCATCGCACTATTGATTATTTACGGGCAGTGCGCCGACGTTCCACAATGAAAGAAACAACCTGGGAAGAGGTGGAACAGGATGAGCGCATGGCCTTTCCCGATGTCTGGGACGAGGCGTGGCGCAACGTTCAGAGCGCCCAGGTACGGGCTGCACTGATGAACATTCCGACCGAGCAACGCATGGTCATCGAACTCGCTTATTTCCAGGGCTGGACTCATTCTGAGATATCCGAAGGTTGCCAGATTCCCCTGGGTACCGTCAAGGCCCGTATGCGCCTCGGTCTGCTTCACCTTAAGCGCGAACTGGCACAAATGGGCGTGAATGAATTGTAAACCATCATTACCGTTTTGTTGCTTCTCAATCGGCCTTTGTGCTATCATCAACCCATCTATGAGACAATATTTTGTTGAAGGGATGCTTTGTAGCACACATGCACTATACTACCCAACCACAACAGCTCACCACCTGCCCACAATGTGATAACGTTGTGCGTGTTGACGCCGAGTTCTGTAACATTTGCGGCAAACAATTACAACCCGCATCTCCACGAGGGCAAACACAGCATAACCATACACTTGCCCCCTCCATACCACACATTGAGGAAGTGTACGAAGATGATGATGAGTATCTGTATGAAGATGAAGACGACGATGAAGCTGCGGACACAGCCACAAATCCCGACACCGCTCGCCTACCTTCGGCCCCCGGTGAAATACTACATCTTTTACACCGACTACAGGAGCAATCGGCACAGATAGAGCGTTATTTTCCCGCTGGCTTATCTGATAAAACGCAGAAACTACTGGCATGGAAAAAACAGTTGCAACGAGCATATGCCTGTGCGGAATTGTTTGAACGACCACAACTCCAACAACTCGAACCCAACCAGTCATCCAAATTACGTCACCACCTGGCGGATGCGGCCCACGCACTCGATTTTACCCGCGAATATGCCGTCAAATTGATCGGCCATACTGGAGCCGGAAAAAGTACGCTACTGGCCGCAATGCTTGGTCAGGATATTTTTCCCCGTCTGGCGGGTGGCGCTGTCACCGGCGTATGTACGCGAGTTCGCCTGTGCGGAGAACATGAGCCAGAAGAGATGCGCGTTCACTTTTTGAGCCGCAGCGCGTTCGACGATATACTGAAACTGACGCAGAGAGCCATACAGGATACGTCCAATACACGCTTGCGCGAGACGTATGCTGCTGAACTCGCGATTCTTTTAAAAGCGAGCGAAACGTTTGGCGAACAGTATCTCAATGGCGACGAACCATCTATTGAAATCGTGCCGCGTTCGCGTTGGCAAGAGGAAAGTAGGCTGTATATTGAGGAACCTGCTCGCGACAGCACAGAGCCACGCCTCATACGCCTCATAGACTACGTTGAATACACGCTTCATGCAAGCGAACACGCGCTATTGCCACCCGGTAGTGTGCTGGTAGATTTACCCGGTGGAGCAGCAGGTCAGCTGCGGCATGAAACCATCTTGCGCCAGGAATTGAATGCAGTGGACGCTGTGGTGCTGGTCATTGGCAACAATCGGTTTGGTGATGACGATCGTACACAGCGCGTCTTTGAGCAGGTACGGCGCAAAGTAGTCCAGGACCGCTCGCCTGAAGTTGCAGCACGCATGATTTCGCTCGCGGTCACGCATTGGGACGAGATTAATTCGGCAGCTAGCTTAGAAAAGGCGTTGGGCAGCTTGCGACCGCTCTTGCGGGTACTGCCCACTAACTACAGCAGTTACCATCATCATGGGCCGGGCAAC
>DATGJV010000711.1:0-3935 GCA_035295005.1 Ktedonobacteraceae bacterium
TGTGTCCAATCATGGTTGCGCCCATTCAGCCGTTGCTCTGGCGGCGGTGGCTCCGTGGGGTCGCCAGCCAGCCAGCGTTTCACATCGTAATAATAGAACTGTTTGCCCCACAACATACCGGCGAATGCCTGTCTCTGCACATGCTTTTCGTCATCCGATAGCTGCTGCGGAATGACACTTGCATAAAACTCGTCGGCCTCCTGCTTACGGGTAGCAATTATTTTTGGGAACGTATCATCAAACGGCAGTACATTCTCCGGCGAGATATTGCTGAAGCGCAGTTGCACTGTTTTGGTCTCTCCCGCGTTGAGCGTCAAATGATAGTGCGCGGCAACCTTTGTACCGCTTTGCGCGGGATTAACCGCCTCCTCTTTGCCATGAATGATATAGTCATGAAAGCTGTCTTTCACATAAGGAGCGGCATTGGGTGTGCCAAAGAGCCGTTCAAAGTTGGTCTCATTCTCTGTAAAAAGGAGTTCGGGCGTCCCTTCGCAATAGAGCCAGCGTTGCCCATACTGTTGCTGTTCGGCTTGAATAACCGCATGATTCGGAAATGCCAGGTGCCTGTCATAGCGGCTCAGCGATGGTTTCTTCGCGTTCTCGTCCCATGACCAGGTATTGCGGAACCACAACGTCGGGAGCAAATCAAGCGTGGCCTGTTCTGGCCCTCGATTGACAACAGTAATGCAGACGAGAATATCTTCCGGGCCGCTCTTTGCGTATTCTACAAACACGTCAAAATACCGGCTGTCGTGAAAAACGCCGGTATCAATCAGTTCATATTCAGGATCAGTGCGCCCGCGTCGTTTATTTTCTTCAACCAGTTGCGCATAGGGATACTCAGCTTGCGGATATTTGTAGAGATAGTGCATATACGTATGTGCAGGTGTGTTGTCAAGATAATAGTAATATTCTTTTACGTCCTCGCCGTGATTGCCTTCTGGCCCCGTCAGGCCAAAGAGTCGCTCTTTCAATATGGGATCACGCCCATTCCAGAGTGCAATGGCAAAACACATATACTGGTGCCGGTCACAGATACCCGCCAGCCCATCCTCTCCCCAGCGATATGCTCTCGAACGCGCCTGGTCATGCGGCAGATAGTCCCACGCCGTTCCGTAAGGGCTGTAGTCCTCGCGCACTGTTCCCCACTGGCGCTCGCTCATATATGGCCCCCAGCGTTTCCAGTAAACGCTGCGCTCTCGATCCTGTTTGAGCCGTTCCTGTTCGGCTGTTTGCATTATCATCGTTGTCATTTCCTTCCATAAGATATCAGTGTGTTCTATAACAATGTCCCTGTGTATATGGTACTCCGTGGGTGATTGTCGTTACGCATTGTTAACAACAAGGCATAAGGTTTGCGTTTCTCATCATATCATAAGGGATGTTGATAGCAAGATACTTTTTCAGCTTTCAGCTACCTGGTACTACTCCAGTTCTTTATTGTCGTTCGTGTGAAAATGGCAAGCAGAATGCTAAGTGCAACGAGAATATGTCCTTCCTCTGCGGTGTTGACAAAGACAGATTCTCCGGTTATAATACAAATGACCGAACGTTCGGATATGTTTTATGAGACAGGTGAGAGGGATGGTAGAAAGCAGGAAAAGAACTGAAAAAAACACTGGACGCAGTTATGACCTTATTTTGAAGGTCGCCCTCCAGTTGTTTAGTGAGCGGGGATATGACGGCACTTCGATTGATGATATTCGCCATGCCGCGGGTTTCAAATCGAAGGCCAGCCTGTACACCCATTTCAAAAGCAAGGGAGAGGTTGCAATGGCTTTGCTACAGCAGATTCAAGATGTTGAGGAACAAGCTGTCTTACAGGCATACATACAGGCCGGGGAAGAGCCACTCCAGCGTTTGACAGCCGTTATACGCGCCTTTATTGAGTGGGGCATGACATATCCACAGGAATACTCATTCTGCTTTCTGCGCATTCAGCAGGATTTGCTGGTACGCGGTGAGGCAAGTAATCCTGAACAGACTGATGCAATGACCGAAGCGACAACGAAATTGCTTCAGAGTGTGCGTGCGGCCGGTTATCCGGTGCGGCAGATTGCTGACGCGGCGCTACTCACTATGGCTGTGGGGCTAATCAGTCGGGCAGTGATTGACCAGTCGGCTTTTGGGCCAATAAGCATGCAGGAGAAAATACAGCAACTTCTCAATGCCTGCTTTGGCGTGATTTTTGCGCAACCGGTAACTATACCTGTGTAGCATATTGCTATGAAGGGCGAGTGCTATTCTTTTTTATCGTTTGACATGTCCGAACGTTCGGATGTATAGCGTGATTTCTCACATGAAGGAGAGGAATGAAACATGAAAATTACCAGCCATGGCAGCAATCTTATTCAATTGACCTTCTTGAAATTCGTCAACTGTTATCTGGTGCGTGAAAATGACGGCTTCACTTTGATTGACACCGGCATCGGCGCAGCCAGACAGATCGTTCAGGCCGCGCAGAAATTCGATCTGCCGATCCTTCGTATTGTTCTCACCCACGCTCACGACGATCATGTTGGTTCGCTCGATGCCCTCCACGAACTGTTGCCAGAAGCAGAGGTTGCTATAACCGCTCGTGATGCACGCTTCCTGACAGGCGATATGAGTCTGGATGCCAGCGAGCCGCAAGATAAACTGCGTGGGGGTTATCATATACGCAAGACTCGCCCATCGCGTCTGCTACACGAGGGGGATCATATTGGCTCTCTCGAAGTGATTGCCACACCAGGTTATACTCCTGGGCATGCATCCTTCCTTGATACACGTGATCGCACTATCATCGCTGGCGATGCTTTCCAGACGCTGGGTGGCGTCGCGGTCTCAGGTACTTTGACGCTCTTTCCTTTACCAGCACTTGCCACATGGCATAAACCATTAGCTTTAGAGAGCGCACGCAAGTTGCGTGCTTTCTCTCCAGATAGGCTGACAGTAGGGCATGGCCGTGTACTCGAACAGCCACTCGCCGCGATGGATCATGCGATTGAGGTGCTGGCCCGCGCTTTGGGGCAACAAGAGCAGAAACAGGCTACAACAGAGAAATAAGTTTCCGCTACGTATATGCTCATGAATAGTTATAAAACAGTACAGATTGAAGAAGGGCGGTAATCAATATGGCTCTTGCAGTGGTGAAAAACGCAAATCTGGCATTGCGCTTTTTGTTAGAACTCTGTGTCCTGGCTGCGCTTGCATACTGGGGTTTCCAGACAGGACAGACAACAATTGCCAGGATTGTACTCGGCATTGGCGCTCCGTTGGTAGCAGTGGTGGTATGGGCTTTGCTGGGAGCGCCAAAGGCACCCTGGCATCTGAAGGGTGCCTGGCGCTTGCTCCTCGAAGTGGTCTTTTTCGGCTTACCTGCTGTGGCCCTTTTCGTTGCCGGCCAGCACATCCTGGGAGTAGCGTTCGCGCTGGTCTTCATTCTCAACACCATTTTGATCTATGCATGGTCACAGTAGGCGCGGGGTTGCAGCAACTGATAAAATAGGCCCATGAGGGCAATTTTGAATATTTTGCACCGCTTGATGGTTTCTAAAACACATCCACATGTCGCACTCAAAACAATGTAATGTAAAGGACTCATTCTCGATGCCGTTTACCATACAAAAATTACAAACGTTTATTAGTCATTTACGCCATGCCGTAGAAGGCCCTGATGTCAAAATAGTTCCCGTCTTTGTTGCTCCTGCCGCTGGTCCTATGGCACCTCCGCCCTCTGACGAAAGTTCTTTATGGCAACCTTTGCAGGTAGGGCAAATGTATGGAGTTGAGCATGGCACCGTCTGGTTACGAACCGATCTGCATATACCTGAAGCGATGCGGGATCAACAGGTAGTCATGCAATTGTACTGGGATACGACGCCGCAGGATTGGGGTTTGTTACAACTTGAAGCCACAGCATTTCTCGATGGAATGGCTATTGGAGGCTTTGACTG
>DATGJV010000712.1:0-4005 GCA_035295005.1 Ktedonobacteraceae bacterium
ATCAAAATCAACCTGTCCCACCGCGATCCCGACGATGTGGATTTCTATTACGATATCAAAGACCCGGTGTGTGACATCGTTATTGATGCGGCGGAAGATTGGGCGCAAGTAACCGGCTGGCAGATGGCGGCAAGTGACGCTTAATAGGAGAGATGAAAAATAGTCGTTTTTAGTGTCTTGTCAAAACTCTTGTGGCATGATATAATCACAACGTGTTTACGGTAATGTAGACTGTTTATCATTCGGGTGTGGCCAAGCGGTAAGGCGACGGACTTTGGATCCGTTATTCCCAGGTTCGAATCCTGGCACCCGAGCCTGTTTCCTTGCATTGGAAATGCCATAGACCTTGAGTGTGCATGGTACCTGTAAGAGCGAGCCATTGCTATCAGGGTCTATCTTGTTTTTACCCCTCTCTGAATGAGGAGAGCAATAAAAAGGGTTTGTATTACCATCATGAATATATATGCGACCGTGGTGCTTGCGGCAGGCAAGGGTACTCGGATGCGTTCAACATTGCCAAAGGTGCTTCATCCATTGGCGGGTGCGCCATTACTGGCGCATGTGCTGAAAGCTATTGAAGCTATACCTGCCACTCCTTCATTTGCTCCGCTAGCAACCTCGACATTCACTTTTCGCCCCATTGTCGTATTTGGGCATGAAACCGCGGAGGTGAGAGATGCCTTTGGTGAGCGTTGCCTCTATGCATTGCAGACAGAACAACTTGGTACTGGCGATGCTGTACTGGCAGCACGAAGCACCATTAATGAGCTTGAACCGCTGCCACAAACGGTGCTGGTGTGTTATGGAGACACGCCACTCGTGAGCAGCGACGTGCTGGCACGTTTGCTGGTTGAACATAGCGAGCGACGGGCAACTATCACGTTCCTCACCGCCTTTATCGAGAGTACGAGTGACTTTGGGCGCGTTGTGCGTGACGAAAATGGGCAGGTATGTGCGATTGTGGAAGTGAAACGCGCTACTGAGGAGCAAAAACGTATTCGCGAAGTGAACTCCGGCGTCTATTGTTTTGATCGTGCATGGCTGTGGCCGATATTAGAGACGCTGCCACGCAACCTTTCGGGAGAATATTACCTGACCGATTTGATTGCTATTGCGAGTGCGCAAGGGCGCACCATTGCGACCGTGAGCGGTTCGCTCGATGAAACGATTGGCGTGAATGATCGCGTGCAACTCGCGTTTGCTGAACAATTGCTGCGTCGTCGCATAGTAGAGCGTCATATGTATGCTGGCGTGACGATTACCGATCCCACGACAACCTATATTGATGACGATGTTGAGATTGGTGTTGATACTATTATTCTGCCGGGTACAATGATTACAGGGAACACTCGTATCGGGTCTCAGTGCCGTATCGGGCCGGGAACGACAATTGAGCAATCTACTATTGGAGATCATTGTGTTGTGCGTAATTCCGTGTTAGAGGAAACCACACTTGAGGATGGCGTCAACATTGGACCATTCAGTCATTGTCGTCCAGGAGCATACCTCGCCCGTAATGTACGTATGGGGAATTTTGCTGAAGTGAAAAACTCGTATATAGGTGCGGAGTCTGATATGCATCATTTTAGTTATGTCGGAGATACAACACTTGGCGAGCAGGTCAATATTGGAGCAGGCGTGGTGACAGTGAATTATGATGGTGAGCGCAAACATCGTACCATTATTGGCGACGGGGCGTTTATTGGAAGTGGTACAATGATAGTTGCACCCGTGACTATTGGTGAGCAAGGTAGGACAGGCGCTGGTGCAGTGGTCACCAAAGATGTTCCCGCCGGTGCGCTGGTCGTGGGCGTCCCCGCACGGGTGTTACGGATGCCAGAGTCCACGGGAGATGTTGAAGATACTGCGACGGAACAAGGTAAAAAGGAGTAGTCTTTGCTATGGACGGCCCTGGCTTAGCAAATATAGCCGCCGGAATAGATTTTCACATTCCGCAATTTAACTCGGAATCGTGGCTGCAATTCACGATTCTGATCGTTGCCTTATTCCTCTGCGCAATGGCTTCTGCTGCTGAAACCTCATTCACCTCCATCAGTCGTATTAAACTGCGTAATCTCGTTGAAGAAGGGGATGCGCAGGCTGCCGAAATTGATAAGTTGCTGGCGAATCCCAACGTCTTTCTCTCGACGATCCTGATTGTGAATAGCGTCGCGGTAATCGTTGCTTCCAGCATGGCAACAGTGCTGGCTCTACAATTCACCTCGAATTTTGGTGAACTGATCTCAACAGTATTGATTTCCCTGGTGGTTCTCATTTTCTGCGAGATAACGCCCAAGACTGCTGCGGTACAAAATCCATTACGCTATGCACGAGTTTTTGTGGGACCTGTAAAAGGTGCCACCTGGCTTTTACGCCCTCTTGTCTGGTCTCTCGGTGCAATTACTGGTCTACTGCTCCGTTTGCTGGGTGGTGAGATCAAGCATCGCGGCCCCTTCGTGACAGAGGAAGAATTGCGCTTGCTGGTGAGCGTTGGCGAGGAAGAAGGCGTTCTCGAAGAGGAAGAGACCGAGATGATTCGCAGCATCTTCGAGTTTGCCGATACCACAGTACGCGAGGTGATGATACCGCGTATAGATATGGTCACGTTGGAGAGCGATGCGACTGTAGACGAAGCGGTAGATCTTGCCATGCAAGGCGGTTTTTCGCGTATTCCCGTCTACGAAGAGAGCATAGATAACATTATCGGCGTTCTCTATACAAAGGATATGCTGCGGCAGTTACGCGATCAACACGACCGGTTGCCAATTCGTGATCTTGTGCGTGCCGCGTACTTTGTGCCAGAAACAAAAAAGCTAGATGACTTGTTGCGCGAGATTCGCCAGAAGCGTGTGCATATGGTGATTGTGGTTGACGAATATGGTTCAGTTGCCGGACTGGTGACGATTGAAGACCTTGTTGAAGAGATTGTCGGCGATATTCAGGATGAATACGATCGCGAAGAGATGCTCTATGAGCAGATCAACGAAAATGAGTATGTCTTTGATGCCAAAATAAGCATAGATGAGTTCAACGAATTGATGGATGCAGACCTTAGCGATGGAGATTACGATACGCTGGGTGGGTTTCTGTATGCTCAACTGGATAAGATACCGAATGTTGGTGATACCAGTACACACAAAGATCTGACCTTTACCGTTCTCTCAACACGTGGTCGGCGTATTACAAAGGTGCGTGTTGAGCGTAAGCATACACCGACAGGGCAAAATCCAACTGAGGAGCAGCAGAATGAACCTCTAACCGGCCCGCGACTGTTACCTTCGCCACCTCGACGAAATGAGGACACGCAACAGGGGCAGACGAATGAACCAGCCGAACGGACATCTCGTTCCGAGGTGAGAGGTGCTTGAGAGATGACAGCAACATCGCCTGTATTACCACAGTTGCCTCGTTCGGTACGGATTGTCGAAGTTGGTCCGCGTGACGGTCTGCAAAATGAGAAGGCACAGGTGCCAACCGAACAGAAGATACAGTTCATTAATATGCTTTCCGAGGCTGGTCTGTCTGTTGTCGAATCAACCTCGTTTGTGAGTCCACGCGCCATTCCTCAATTGAGCGACGCTGGTGCTGTCATGGCAGGGATAGAGCGTTTTCCCACGGTGCAATATCCCGTTCTCGTGCCGAATCTGAAGGGCATGGAACGGGCGCTGGCAGCCGGAGTGCGCTCTGTTGCTGTTTTTACGGCAGCCAGTGAAAGTTTTACTCGACATAATATTAATGCTACGATTGCGGAGAGCCTTGCCAATTTCCGCCCTGTGGTCGAGCTTGCCAATCGGGAGGGGGTAGCTGTACGAGGCTACATCTCAACGGTGTTTGGCTGTCCTTACGAGGGTGCGGTTTCCCCGCAAAATGTCCTGCATGTTGCGCGGGAACTGTTGGATATGGGTATTAGCGAACTCTCGCTGGGTGATACTATCGGTGTCGCGACGCCGAATCAGGTAGTAGATGTGTTGGGGTTGCTCATTGAAACAGGTGGTATTCCGGTAG
>DATGJV010000713.1:0-4001 GCA_035295005.1 Ktedonobacteraceae bacterium
AAGGAGATTTCGCTTCAGAGTGAGCTTCATTCTCTGCGTCTCAGCCAGGAAGAAAAGGAGTTTGCTGTTCTGGCCCGCTGGGTGGTTGATGCGAGTGGTCGCAGTTCGCTCCTGAAACGCCAGCTTGGCCTGACGAAAAAAGTGGCGCATAATGCCAGCGCCGTCTGGTTCCGTGTCAGCCAGAAAATAGATGTTAACGAGTGGTCAAATGATTCTGACTGGCAGGCTCGCATCACTGACGGGGAGCGTTATTTGAGTACCGTTCACCTGTGTGGTGAGGGATACTGGGTCTGGCTTATTCCGCTCGCTTCAGGATCAACCAGTGTTGGCATTGTTACCGATCCCGCGTACCACGCCTTTGATACCCTTAATCGTTTTGATCTGGCTCTTGAATGGTTGCATACTCATGAGCCACAATGTGCCAGCGCCGTAGAACAATGCCGTGCCGACGTACAGGATTTCCGCGTCATGAAGCACTACTCCTATAGCTGCCAGCAGGTCTTCTCAAGTGAGCGCTGGTGCCTTACGGGTGAGGCAGGCGTTTTCACCGACCCCCTGTACTCACCTGGTTCTGATTTTATTGCCCTGAGCAACAGTCTCGTCTCTCACTTGATTACGAAAGAACTGGACGGTGAAGATATACGGGAGACGGCCATAGCGCATAACCATGTCTATCTCAGCATTGCCAATGCGTGGTTCGATATCTACGAACAGCAGTATGGCATCCTGGGGAACGCGCAGGTGATGGTAGCCAAGTACATCTGGGATACGGCTGTCTACTGGGGCAGCTTTGCCCTGCTTGCCTTCCACGACAAAATTCGCGCTCTTGCGTATAACCGGAAACTCTCTATCAATTTACACCGCTTATCCTCGCTTCAACATCGCATACAGGTGTTCTTCCGTGAATGGACAGCAATTGACCAGACGGCAGTCACTGACAGGTTTGTAGACCACTACAATACGCTCGATTTCATGAAAGAATTCCATGTCAACTTGATAGCGGAATTAACTGATGCCGAGTTCGACGAGCAGTTTGTCGCAAACGTCCGCTTTCTTGAAAGGCTGGCGGGCCAGATGGTCAGTAAAGTGATTGAAGAGCTGAGCGATTCCACTGACAATGAAGCTGTTCTGAGCCAGATTCAGAGCTGGCAAGCCGACCCGCTGCTGTCGAGGGCCATCACTATTCATCAACAGGCGCATGAGTGCGCTCCGATCAATGATAGCTGGGTCTACCTGGCGCAGCGGAACAGGCAGAAAGAGGAGATGCCGGGTCGGGCGCGATAATGCAGAGGAAAGAAATAATCTGGTCATAGGGACTCGACATTGCTGCGCTCGTCTCGTTGGGCGTGCTCAAGCAAGCCCCTACGCGCCTGCGGCGCGGGACTGTCCATGCGCCGCAGGCGCGTAGGGGCTTGCTTGAGCACGCCCAGGCCAGGAATAAGAAAGGCTGATATGTCAAACGCGACACTTGCAGTGCAGTTTTTTCTCCAGTTGACCGTCATTCTTGGTACCTGCCGTATCGTTGGCCTGTTCGCCAAAAAGATAGGTCAACCCCAGGTTGTGGCGGAGATGATTGCTGGCGTGCTGCTAGGGCCTTCGCTGCTGGGTCTGCTGTGGCCCAACTGGCAGCACGCACTTTTCCCACAACAGAGCATGAGTATCATCTACACTGTGAGCCAGCTTGGCATAGTACTCTATATGTTCCTGATCGGCGTTGAGTTCGATACCGGCCTGATTCGCCACCGTTTGCGTAGCGCGGGGACGATCTCGCTCGCCGGTATCCTGACGCCACTGGCACTGGGCTGCATCCTCGCGGTTTTTCTGGTTCGCACCCCTGGTTTCTTTAGCCACGCGGTTGTTCCCTGGGAAGCCATGCTCTTCATGGGTACAGCGATATCAATCACAGCCTTTCCAGTACTGGCACGCATCATCGTTGAGCGCGAACTGGTAGGGACATCGTTGGGAACGCTGGTGCTGGCGGCAGGGGCTATGAATGACGCGGTTGCATGGTGCATTCTTGCGCTTTTACTTGCCATCTTCAAGCAGAACAGTTTGATTGCTCTGTTAGCTATCGGCGGGGGCGGGCTGTATGTCGCAGTCATTCTGCTGGCCGCCCGGCCATTGCTGCGCCCCCTGGGTACATTGACCGAGCGCAATAACGGTATTAGCGGCCCTATGCTGGCTTTTGTGCTGATTTTGCTGGCGGCCTGTGCATGGGTGACTGATACGCTGGGCATTTATTCCCTCTTTGGCGCGTTTATCCTGGGAACAGCCATGCCCCGTGGTCCCTTTGCACGTCATCTGCAAAAGGTGCTGGAACCCATTCTTACCAATTTCCTGTTGCCGCTCTTCTTCGTCTATTCCGGCCTGAACACGCGGCTCGGCCTCGTCAATACGCTTTTCCTCTGGAGCATTGCCGTATTGATCCTGCTGGTTTCATCGCTGGGCAAGAGCCTTTCCTGCTGGTTGGTCGCTCTCTGCAATGGAGTGCAGAATCGTGAAGCGATGGCGATTGGCAGCCTGATGAATGCTCGTGGGCTGATGGAACTCATCCTGCTCAACATTGGTCTTGAACAAGGAATCATCACGCCCACGCTCTTTACCATGCTTGTACTCATGGCGATTGTCACCACGCTCATGGCCTCTCCCATCTTCGATGGTGTCTATGGGAGATATCGAAAAAACAACATGCGTACCTTATCGGTTGCTGCTATTCCTGAACGCGAGCAAATTTCATCTTCTTCCATACCGAACAGAGGTTCCTCGGAGGAGAAGCTGCGCACGTATTAGCGCCTGTTCTGGCGGAAACGACGGGGAACCGGAGCAATGACTGCGAAGTAGCAGCGAAGCAATAGCGAAACAGGGCTGACTATGATGGTGCCAGTAATACAAACTGTGCTTACAACTTTAAGGAGGAAAGCAATGCGGGGAAAGAACATCCTGGTAACGGGGGGTTCACGCGGGATTGGCAGAGCAACCGTGCTTGCACTCGCCCGCCTGGGGACAAATGTGGCCTTTACCTACAGCAGTAACCAGACGGCTGCCGCAGAGGTCCTCTCTGAAGCGAGCGGGGCAGAAGGGCGTGTGATCGCCATGCAAGCGTGCGTGCAGGACTATGAGCAGGCCAAACAGGTAGTCCAGGCTGTCCAGAAGGAACTCGGAGATCTGGATAGCCTGGATGGCCTTGTACTCAACGCAGGTATCACTCGTGACGGCATTCTTGCCATGATGCCGGAAGAGAATTGGGACGCCGTCGTGGCAACCAATCTCAAAGGCATATTTAATTATGCACGGGCCTCGATCTATAGCATGATTCGGCAGCGTGCGGGGCGAGTTATCTGTGTTAGTTCGGTGAGCGGGGGCCGCATTGGAGTGGCGGGTCAGACCAACTATGGAGCGACGAAAGCGGCGCAGATCGGCTTTGTCAAATCTCTTGCAAAAGAGGTAGCTCCATACGGCATTACCGTCAATGCCGTGGCACCGGGATTTATTGAGACGGATATCTGGCAGTCAATACCGGAAGCCAAACGGACAGGTCTGCTGAAAAGCATTCCCCTGGGGCGTTTGGGGCAACCCGAAGAGGTCGCGGCAGCGATTCGCTTTCTGCTCTCGGAAGAAGCCAGCTATATTACCGGCAGTGTACTGGAAATTGATGGTGGACTAAGCGCGTAGGGGTCCGCTTTAGCGCACCCAATTGCACGAGCGGAGCGATGTGCAGTCACCGTAGGGGTCCGCTTTAGCGCACCCTGGTCGGGGTCTGATACATCGCACCCAGAATGTAGGGGCCCGATTGATCGCGCCCAGAAGGAAAAAAAGCATCATGAGTGAAGCACAATTGCATCGTGAACTAAAAACGCTGGTGGCTGAGATTATCGAACTGGATGAGTTCAATGATGACGATGATTTTGTTACCCAGCTGGGCGTGGACTCCATGCTGGCGCTGGAGATCGTGGCCCGCATCGAAAAGCGTTATCGCATTCGTCTGCCGGAGGAAAGTTTCG
>DATGJV010000714.1:0-4519 GCA_035295005.1 Ktedonobacteraceae bacterium
CATTATGCAAGATGCCCAGCAAGAGGAGTTTTTACACTTCTCGATGGACCTTGAATTTTTGTTGCGCCGCGTCCCGAAATGGCGAGCCGGTGCGAAACGTATCCTTTTCCAGGATGGTGATATCCTCGAAAATAAGGAAAAAGGCGAGGACGATGAGGGCAAGATAGAGCCGAAATTGCCATAACAAAAGTGATGGGTGCCAGAAAAATCTGGCACCCATCACTTTTGTTATGGCAATTTCGGCTCTATCATTTATCACGTGCAATCGCGATCAGATCAGCCAACAATCCTTGCCCCGTTTGTAAGCGCCCTGCCCCAGGCCCAATAATACTCACCTCTGGCAATGTATCGGTCTGGATAGTAATGGCGTTCATGACGCCATCCACGCGGGCCAAAGCATCACTCAATGGAAGTTCCACTGGCTCGACCCGTGCCTCAAATGTTGTTGCTGTTGAGCTATTTCCAGGTGTTTGCCGGAGCGAAGCAACAAGCTTGATACGCCTACCATTGTCAATTGCCCTCTGCATCTGTTCTCTTGTAATCTGCGTAATGCCCTGCCGTATCACCTGCTCAGGCTTGAGTGGATGCCCGAAGACAACTGCCGCTAAAATGAGCGTTTTTGCCAGCGTGTCATAGCCTTCGACATCTGCTGTAGGGTCGGCTTCAGCATACCCTTGCGCCTGTGCCTCCGCGAGAACATCTTTGTAGTCACGCCCCGCTGCCATTGCGCTGAGTATATAGTTTGTCGTACCGTTGAGGATGCCACGTATAGCATGCACGGTTGCGCCCGCCATGCCTTCGCGAATGGTGCTGATAACGGGCGTACCCGCCATGACAGTTGACTCTATGCGCAATTGCGCATTATTTTCTCGCGCTAGAGCGAATAATTCATCGGCTGCTAACGCGGCTGGCCCTTTATTTGCCGTGATAACATCCATCCCTCGCGCAAGGGCCGCCCGGATATGGCCCATGCCGGGTTCAGCGTCGCGTAAGTTGGTACCTGTGACCTCCGCCAGCATATCTGCCTGGGTAGCCTGTAAGCCATGTAATGCGCTGGCATACTGATGGACGTCTGGATGTTCTGTCAGAGGACGATGTGCGCTGGTTAATTCCAGCAGCGTAGGAATATCCAATCCTTCTTCACGATAGATAAAGCCGTGACGGGCGTTGGCGACACTGACAAGCGTCACATCCAGCCCGAATTCACGCTGTAACTCTACTCGTTTTGCATGAAGGAGTTCCGCTAACCCTTGACCGACGACACCAAAGCCAACGAGGGAGAGACGTAGCTGTTTCATTATTTTACCCATCTTGCTATATCCAGGAAACAAGCCACAAAAGATTGTAGCGTCTCAGTAACGGTTTGAGGCGTGCTGTTAAGCGTCGAAGTATCTCCAGCTCGTCAATAGTAAGGAAGCGTGCGGCACGAACGTAGACAAAGAGGCCCACACCGATTTCGACCAGAAGTTTGAAGACGGCAAGGAACGTTCCACCAGCCCCTAATGCATTATTGGTCGTGGTCACGAAAATGTGATCGAGGATGAAGCGCAAAATGAGCAGCGCTACTCCCATTGCCGCGGCAGCAAGCAATACACGCCCGATATAGAGGCCGAGTTCGCGCAGGTGTAGCCCACCAATACGCTGGTGCAAGAGCCAGAGAAGCACTGCGGCTTCCAGTAGCCCGGCGAGCGATGTCGAAAAGGCCAGTACACCCATACCCCATTGCGCACCCCAGACTGCTATATCTATCAGGACGATGCTCAAGGCGATTTTGAACAGGAATTGGCCCACGCTGACTGCTACTGGCGTAGTACTATCGCGCAGGGCGTAGAAGGCGCGGGTGAGTATCTCGACCGAAGCCAATGCTGCCAGCCCAAAGGCAAAGAATGTCAGGGGAACGGCGGTAGATTGCGCGTCCGCTAACGAGAAAGCGCCATGTTCATACAATACCTGAATGACGGGGAGTGCCAGCACGGCGAGTCCCACACAGGAAGGGATTGAGAGAAACAGGATGCTGCGTAAAGTTTCGGTAATGATTGCTCGCACACTATCCATGCGATTCCTCGCAACGTACTCTGATATTGTTGGGAATGCTGCGGTAGATACGGAGGCACCAAAGATACTGACTGATAGGAGTACCAGCTGGAATGCCTGGTAGTACTGTGTTATGAGACCCTGGACGCCGGTTCCTGCCACCACAACCAGTAACAGAATGAGACCCCGGTCAACAAAGATCGAAGCATAGAGCATAACCGCGTTGATGACTCGCGGGACCATCTGTCGCCCGATCTGAATGACCGCCGGGTGACGCCAATCGAAGGTGGGTACATAACGCATACCCACCTTGAATAGCCCAGGAATCTGTATCGCGACCTGTAAAATTGCGCCTGCTACAACGCCTAATGTCGCAAACATCACATTTGTACTGTCATTGTGTACCCCATGCAGTGCGAGAAAAAAGCCAGGGAGCAATCCTGCGATCAGCCCGACATTATACAGAACGGAGCCAATGGCAGGCAACATAAAATCCTGTCGCGCCTGTAGAACAGAAGTGATAATGACGCCTGCTCCCATAATAATGGATTGCAAGAGCATGATGCGCACCAGCATGGTAATTAAAGCAAGCTCGCTGGCAGGGACACCTGGATTATACAAAGGCACAATTTGTCCGGCAAAAATTTCCGCGATCAGTGCCAACCCAATCATGATAGCAATGGCGATATTGAGCGCGGAACTGGCAATATGCCAGGCCGTATTCTCATCACGCTTCGTTATCATATATCCTGTAAAGACAGGGATGAAGGCTGAGCTTAGAGCGCCTCCGGCAACGACATTAAAAATAAGGTCAGGAATAATAAATGCCTGATAATAAGCATCGGACGTGAGCGTTGCGCCGAAGATAGCCGCGAACATGGAGGTACGCAACAGGCCCAGAACGCGGCTCACAATAAACGCGCCGGTGAGAATAATCGTTGCGCGGCGGATGTGCGCCCGTCGAATCATGCCTGTATTCTGAGCTGCGTCAGCCGCCGACTGCGGCGGTTCCAGAGCCCGTGCCAGTGCAGGGTTACGTTGAGCGTTCACAGGTACTCCTCCTCCCTGCCCATTAAGGTTCGCGGCTCTCGGCTGTGGTGGTGCTGCCAACGGAGAATACTGTACCGGCGGTGCCGGGAGATGCATAGGACGTTGCGTTCCCGGCCTCATTGAAGGCGACATCTGCGGCGGCATTTGCTGAACAGGAGGCGCTTGTGTTCCTGGCACACCAGGAACACCCGGTGTCCCTCCCGTCGGTGGACGTTTCAAGACTTTTTGTGAGATAAGATTGCTGATATTTGGCTTCATACGCCTTTGTTGATTGCGCATGCGCTCTTCACGCAACTGCTGCAGGCGTGTCTGCCGTAACATAGGAATGGGCCGCGAAGGCTGGGTCGCATCGAGATAGTGATATTCCATGCCTTGTCCATAGCCAAGAGAACTTCCCATATCAGCTATCGGCTGCTGGTACCGTGGTGAAAGTTGTTGTGGTACTGGCGGCCCCTGTTGCCCCTGCTGTCCTGGATATTGCTGCGGCGGCATAGACATAGGAGGTTGCGGCATACCCGGTGGTTGTTGTGCCATCTGTCCGGGATGCTCCTGTGCATATTGCCAACCGTAATTGATGGGTTGGTTTGGTGGCCCCTGCGGTGGCAGAGGCGGTTGCTGTCCTTCGTTTCCCACTATCTCGCTCTATCAATTAGTCGCCAGGCGCGTAATCGTTCTTTTTATTGTTGCTCATAGCAAGAACGATTATCAACCGTCTTTAATAACGAAAGATGATTGCAATTTCGTATGTCAAGCATATCATACTTGTGACAATCTGACTAGTTTTACATACAAAAGGGGGAAGCCACCCGAATGAGGAGAGGCCAGTGCGCGGTCGGCGCATAGATTGTTCTATGCACCGACCACGTATCGGCCTCTCCTCTTACGTTAGCTGCAAGCTACATGTAATTTTCCCAGTTCGTCCAGGCGGCATTGATATTGTGCGCACGGGCATCTTCGAGCAGATGCAGATGTGGCTCTAGAAGCTCTACCAGTTCGGCATCGTTTTCTGCCTGTGCCACTTCTACTTTGTTGCGCAGGTAGACGAAAGCAGGATTGCTCAGCAGCAGAGGTGTGTCTGTGACAAGAAATTTTCGCTTCTCTTCCTTCGTAGCGCCGATGAAAAACTCAATGGCCTCTGCTGACTCGTTTTGCAGGGTACTAAAGTTGCTCCACGCTTCCTCTACGTTGCTTTTGCGCACGTCCTCAAGGAGTCCCAGGTACGAATTCCAATTGTCCACTTCAGCAATCTCACGCAGAGAGCGATGCATACTGATGATTTCGCACAGGTAGGCAAAAGCCATGTCAGAGGTGAGGATTTCTGCTTTTGTTGTGAGAACTTGATAGGTCATTTCCCAGGTTGGTGCATTTGCTAATGCAGCGAGAGCGGCAATAATCATTTCATTGCTATACTTTTGCGAATGTGTGTTGCTCATTG
>DATGJV010000715.1:0-6786 GCA_035295005.1 Ktedonobacteraceae bacterium
TGTACCTGGGGCCGATTCTGGCACGGTTCAATTTCCCGCTGAAGCTGACATTTCAACCGACGAGTTTGATTATCGCATGTTGCCTGGGGGTTATCTTCACGTTTTGTTCCGTGGCGCTCGCTTCCTGGCTGGTGAGTCGTATGACGGTAGTGGAGGCGATGCGTGACCTGCCAGAACAGGGCCAGTATGCTCTTTCGCTAGGTGAGATTTGCGTGCGTTTGCTGGCGTTGTTGCGTAACGCCGTCGCGCAGTTTGGCAGAGGAAAGCAGGCGCGGGTACGCCGATTGCGGCGTATTGTTTTGGAACAATTGCCAGATATTTTTGTAGGGTTAGTGCGCTCACTCTCATTGCTGGGATTTTTGCCTTTGCTGGTAGGATTGTGGGTGCTACAGGTGGGTTTGGCGCAGGCGAAGGTGGTGTATTTCTCGCTGGGGTTATCTCTGATCGCTTTTGGCAGTGCATTGTTGGTACGAGCGTTTTTGGGATTGATCGCCGCTATAGGCCAGTTTATGCGTGGAGGGAAACCTGGCAACCATGCAGGAATGAAGCGTATTGGCAATCAGCTTTTTGCGCTGGTGGTGGGTGGATTATTAGTGGCGTACTGGGCATTGCCGTTCGATGCGCTGGCGCGATTGGGTTTGCCGCGTTTCCAGGGTGGTATCGAGGTATTCTTTGTGGCGGGTCTGATGATGGTGCTGGGCATGGTGTGGGTGGTGGTGGCGAACGCGCAGGTGATTGTGCAGCCAATTTTGACGGTATGTTCGCGTTTGCCCGGTGTCTTTGTGTTGACGCGGCTGGCTTCGGCCTATCCTTTGCACAACCGGTTTCGCACCGGATTAAATCTGGTGATGTTTAGCCTCGTGGTCTTTGCCATGACCGTGATGGCGGTGATTACGACAGCGACGGAGAATACTTACGCGAGCATTGATTCGCAGACGGGCGGGTACGATATTCAGGCGGTGGCCTACTTCAAATCTATTCCCAATATCCAGGCGGAGCTAGTGAGCCATGGCATTAGTCCGAGCGCGTTTTCCTCGGTGGGCGAGCAGACGACGACGGCGGTGGGGGTGATTCAGTTGAGCGCGAGTACTCCTGAGTGGCGTGCCTATCCGGCGCAGGTGGTGAGCGGCGGGTTCTTGAACGGCTATGGCTTGCATCTGACAGCACGGGCGCAGGGATTTAACAGTGATAGCGCGGTCTGGCAAGCATTGCAGACCCATGCGAACTATGCGTTAATTGATAGTAGCGCCTTACCTTATCGCCCCGATACGCTGATTAATGGGCCGGTCTATGACCCAAACGCGCCTTTACCCGCCGATGCAGGCCAGAACGTGTACCCACCTGGTATTCCACAGGGCTATGCTTTCTCAATCAGCGGTGTGTACCAGGGCGATACGAGTTTCGCGGCAGCGCCGGTCTGGGTGACGGATATTCGCGGTGCGCCCGCGATGAAACTGACGATTATTGGCGTGGTTGATAACAGCGACCAGTCCCATTTCGGTATCTATATTCCGCAAGCGGCTTACGATAAAATTGGCTACAACCCGATTAATACGCAGATTACGCCTTTCACGGACGAGAATACGAATTACTTCCAGACGACGTACTATTTCAAGGTGGCACCGGGGCAGGATAAGCGGGCGCTGGCATTGCAGCTGGGCTCGGCGTTTCTGGATAACGGGCTGGAGACGACGGTGTTGGAGGATGCCATCTGGCAAATACGAGGGCCGCGTATCTTTCTGAGCAATGTCTTGCTGGGTGTCGTTGGGCTGACGCTGTTGCTGGGGATAACGGCGCTGGCAATTACGGGTACGCGAGCGGTGATTGAGCGCCGCCAGCAAATAGGCATGCTGCGTGCGCTGGGTTGCCATCGCCGCCTGATACAGGGAGCGTTCCTCTGTGAGTCGTTTCTGGTGGGTGCGCTGGGTAGCATTCTGGGCGTTATCCTGGGATTGATTCTTTCGCGAAACATTTTCGCGGCGAATTTCTTTGAGCAGTTCCAGACGGGTCTCGTGTTTTCGATACCGTGGCAGGAACTGGCGATCATTGTAGGTATTGCGTTGCTGGCCTCGTTTCTAGGTGCGCTGCTGCCAGCATGGCAAGCAGGCAGGGTTTCACCTGCAGAGGCGTTACGGTATCAATGATGAAAATGAACAAAAAACCTCTAATCGTTTTCTCAAGCTTACTTTTTCTCCTCTTATTTGTATTTTCCTCCTGTAGTTCTGGTAGCAGCAACAGCGCGACGCCAACAACTGGACGTAGCGCAACGTCAACAGGCGGCGGCAACGCGAACATAACGCCGGTGATTAATCTGGGGCCACAGCCCTGTCCCGATGCGGTAAAAGCTCCGGCGCACTGGGATGCGATTATTGGCACGCAGAGCAATGTGAGCCAGGTGGGACAAGTCACCTGCGGCAACTTGATCGGCCAGCCAACATTGCAAGCATTGATCGTGGTTGACTACGCGGGAACAGGCCATGTCGTGGATGTGTATGTGTACAACAATATTACTGATGCCGCGCCGCGGCAGATTTTCAAGCTGCAAAATCTCTATATGGGCGAGGCCAAAATTAGCGGCTATAATACGCTACTCACCGGGGAAGTTGACCAGGGTTCAAGTATCAACCGTGGCAAAGCGAATGCCGCCTATACCGTTGACCTGTTCCGCGAGTTCAAATGGTCAGATGGAGTAGGGACATTGGTGCAGGTCTCGTTTCCAGGCATCTACCCCGATTTGACGCGCTACCAGGCAGAAATTGACCAGGGACGAGTAAATCAGGGACAGGATAGCTGGAAGGTGAACGCGGCGCAGGTTGCCCTCAATCTGGCGGAACATCTGCTCGGCTGGTCGGCCAATGCGGCGGCAACTCTGGTTAGCGGAGGTGGGAGCGGCGATGCGGACGCGCTCGGCACTGTACATAGTGCCGATGCAGGCGCGGGTACGATTACTGTGACAATGAGCCGCCTTGAGGGGAATACGAACGGCGGCATCTGGATTGTGACGAGCGTGAGTTCCACCGGTCTTTCTCTTACCGCACCAACGGCGCGTGACAGTATCAACAGTCCCGTGACGATTGCTGGAACAGGAACAGCATTCGAAGGTGTAATTGGCACAGTGCAGGTACTCGATCACCTGTACAACGCTATCGGCCATGCTCCCGCGAAAGTTGCCAGTGGCAGCAACAGTTTTTCAAGCAGTGTTACGTATACGACCAGTTTCCACGGAACGCAAGAGGGACTTGTTGTGCTGCTGGAGGAAAATAATGCGGGAGGGCCACCTGCGGGTGCAGTGATAGAGAAGGAGTTGATTGGAGGATAGCCCATTTGGTGTAATCCCGTTGACCCATTGTTCAAAGCTCTCTATGATACACGTTAATACACGTGACGGGTACGGGGAGGCGTTGTATAGAGCAGGAGAGCAGAGAACGATGAGTGATCAACAGATTCAGAAGGTCAAAGTAAAACGGTTGGCACACGTAGGGCTATGGGCAACGGATATCGCGGCCCAGGCGAAATTTTACCGGCAGGTGTTGGGCTTTGGTGTAAGGACAGTCTCGCATGGGTCATCCGATGAGATGGAACTGGAGGAGGCCAATGTCTTCCTGACGCTGGGCGACGAGTATCATTGTCTGGGACTCTTCAGCGACATACGTCCTCATGGCAGCAATGGGCGCGGACCTTCCTCACACTCGCGGCTGCATCACCTGGCTTTCGAGGTTGACACGGACGCGGAACTGGCAGCGCTGGCAGCACGTCTCAATCTCAATGGTATAGAGTTGATGATGGAGCCACGCGATGGCGACCCGGAGGCAGGTGATACCCTCTGGTTCAGTGATCCCGACGGCAATCGTATTGAGATTTCGGTGACACCCGATGATTCTCTGACAATCCCTTCGGTAGCTCTCAGTAGGCGACAGGCGCGTTTGCAGCCGAATGGTCTGCAACATGTGTCAATTGCGACGCTGCACCTGGAGACGATGGTTGAGTTCTACACAGAGGCCCTGGGCTTCGATATCTCAGATTGGCTATTACGCGAAACTGCGTGGTTGCGCTGCAATAACGACCATCACACAGTGATACTAACGCAGGGGCGGCAGGATGTTAATCATGTCGGTTATAGTATTCCCAGTGGCCCGGCGCTACTGGCATGGGCTGACCACTTGAGCCGTCACCAGGCACCGCTTCTCTGGGGGCCAGGTCGCCACGGTGCTGGGAATAACCTGTTCCTGCGCATAGCGGACGCCGACAGCATTCATATCGAATTGTCCGCCGAGTTGCAACAGTATTATGACCGCGATGTGACGACTCCGCCGCGCCTCTGGCATTCGCGGCCAATGGCCTTGAACCTCTGGGGCAGCCTCCCTGCGTGGTTGCGCGAAGAGGTTAGAGTTTAATACGCCACTAAAAAAACAGCAGCAATGGCACGCTCCATTGCTGCTGTTTTTTTTAGTGGCGTATTAAACAACTGGATTGCGAATGAGACCGATACCTTCTATTTCGGTCTCCATAATGTCGCCAGCTTTGAGATATTCGGGTGGCTTGCGAGCGTGGCCGACGCCGCTGGGTGTGCCGGTGGCAATGATATCGCCCGGTTCCAGCGTCATGCCAAGCGAGAGGATGGCGATAATCTGGCGTACAGAGAATATCATGTTGCCGGTATTGTCGTTTTGTTTGGTGACTCCGTTCACGCGGCATGATATAGCGAGGTTTTGCGGGTCGGCTATCTCGTCGGCGGTGACAATCCACGGCCCCATCGGGCAGTAGCCATCAATACTTTTCCCTTTGAAGAACTGGCGATGCCGGTCTTGCAGGTCGCGGGCGGTGACATCGTTGAGGACGGTATAGCCAAAGACGTAATCGAGCGCGTCTTCCTCGCGAATGTTCTTGCCTGTTTTGCCGATAATGACCGCGAGTTCGGCCTCCCAGTCAATCTGTTCAGAGACACGCGGGTCAACAGCGATCTCGCCATAGGGGCCGTTGACGGTGGTAGGGGATTTGGTAAAAATAACGGCGGCGGTGGGAATGTAGGTTTCCCTGCCACTCACGGCGTCCCATTCTCTGGCGTGTTCAGCATAATTGCGACCCAGGCACATGATGTTTTTGCGCGGGCGCGGAATTGGTGCGGCAAGCTGCACCTCAGAGAGCGAATGTACCGCACCACTGGCACTAAATACTTTAACGTCGCTGAAACGACGTCCTGCAACTCTGTCTATGATAGCTTGTAGCACTGGTTGGTGTTGTTGGTAATGTTCCAGGAAATCAATCATCTGATCTGGCCCAATGAAGGTGAGCGCGTGCGCGGCGAGATCAACGTCAAGGATTTCATCACCCTGCACAACGCCCATGTGGGGTCTGGGAATAGATGTTGTCGAAAAGCTGGCGAATTTCAAGGCGGGTCCTCCTTTGGGGGTGAGGGCGCGATAAATCGGGCCCCTACATTTACGATGGTGGGCCGAAAAATCGGCCCATACGGTTACAGTATAGTTGAACGCATGATATCGAGAGGCGCTGGTTGGCCTGTCCATAGTGTAAATGCTAACGCGCCTTGATGCAAGAGCATCGGGAGTCCATTGACGGCACGTAAACCGAGGGTACGCGCTTGAATGAGTAGGCGTGTTTGCACAGGATTATATACCATGTCCAGAATGAACGTATCTGAAGTGAAGCGTGTCAGAATCTCAGATGGCAGTGGACTTTCATCTTCAGTTTTTCCCTCTGTTTTGCTTGTGTGCATACCCACCGAAGTGGCGTTGATAATGATTGATCTGGGATGCGGTATGAGGAATTCAGTATCATTCAGACAAAAAACCTGTGTTGTTTCTGCTTCATTAAATGAGGAGACCATAAACTGGTTTCCTACATTATTGGCAAGCTGCTGGGCGCGTTCAAGGTTGCGATTGACGATGATGAGCCGAGTCACGGAGGCGCTGGCAACGGCGAAAGCGGCGCTGCGTGCCGCGCCACCAGCACCCAGCAGCACAACAGTATACCCCTTGAGGGAAACATGTCCGTTCTCGTCCCGTGTGCCGATGTCATAGTCCGCCAGTGCGTTCAACAGTCCCGGCGCATCGGTATTGTAGCCGTGGAGATACTCGTTCTGGTGAACAATCGTGTTTACGGCACCGATACGAGATGCCAGCGGGTCAACGATATCAAGTAGCGGCAACACGGCCTCTTTATGCGGAATCGTCACATTGGCACCCAGGAATTGCGGGTGTAGCAGCGATGCGACCCGCGTTGCCAGTGCATCCGCGCTGGTTTGCCATAGCTCATAACGAGCAGAAATGCCGAGGGCGTCAAAGGCGGCCTGTTGCAAACGTGGCGAAAAGGAGTGTGCCACCGGGTCGCCAATCAAACCAACTCTCTGTACTGATACTGGTACGGATGGTACTGGCTGTATCTTCTCTGTATATTTATGCACAGGTTGTTTAGACATGTATGTATTCTTTCGAGCAAGGGTGCGCCCAGGACTGGCACATCGCTTCGCTGGTGCCAGGGGGTGCGCTAAAGCGGACCCCTACAGGCCGCATTGGATGAAACGCATAGGGTAGCGGTGGAGTGACTTGACGCCGTTGCGCGTCACCTGAACCAGTTCGCCGACTTGCAAGCCCATGTGTTCATCCTCTGTGATAATGTTGGGCTGGATAACGATAGTCATATTTTCTTTGAAAGTGAATGGTTGCGCTAGTCCCGCTTCTGTTCTGCGTGTGCGTAAGATGGGTGGCAGGTAGCCACCGCCGAGGCTATGCACAAGGTCATCGTAGATGGTGAAACCGGCATTGTGGA
>DATGJV010000716.1:0-2654 GCA_035295005.1 Ktedonobacteraceae bacterium
CCATGATGTGCAGAGATTGGTCGGGGTCAAGACGATACAGGCTGCCCTCCGGCTGCGGGCAAGTAGGTTCAAGCCCGCACATTGTACCTGCCCAGAAACGACCCTTGCAATCAACTGCTCCATCGTTGAAGCGCGTATGCGCTGTCTTTTGCTGGGGGTCTACAATAAGCTGCAATCCATCTTGCCGATTCCAGAAAGCGAAGCCCTTTTTTGTCGCCATAACCAGGCCACCGGCTGCCCTTATCGCCAGCACGCCCACCGGCACACCGACATCAAACGTTTCGAGCTTGCTCGTGCCTGGTTCGTAGCGATAGAAACAATTCCCGTTGATATCAACCAGGTACAATGCTTGCTCCTGCGCATGCCAGATCGGTCCTTCCCCCAGAGAGTTCTGCACGGCAAGCACATGTTCCAGTTCATTCTTCATCAGCGTTTTGCCGCTCCCAGGCGGTATTCACGCATGACCAGTTCGTTGAGTTCATCCAACGAGGTATCTTGCACACGTTTATCGAAGGTGATTGTACCATGTTGGAGCAGGTTCACCCGGTCACAGGATTCGAGTACCTGTGCGTAGTTATGAGCGATCATGATAATGGAGACATCACCTATCTCTTTTAATTTCCGTATCAAATCGAGAATCAACGAACCTTCCTTCGCGCCCATCGCGGCGAGTGGTTCATCGAGCAGCAGAATTTTCGCGTCTGTGGAGATCGCTCTGGCGATGGCAATAGCCTGGCGTTGACCACCAGATAGTTTGGCAACTTCCGCATCTATTGATGGGATATTTATCCCGATCTTGTTCAGTTGTTCGCGTGCCTGTTGGCGCATCTTGCGATTGTTGAGAAAAGGCAGTGGGAAATAGCGTAATTCCCGGTTCAGGAACATATTATGATAGACAGTGAGTTCGTTTACCAGCGCGAGGTCTTGATAAACGGTTTCGATGCCGAGTGAACGGGCGAAGGTCACAGAGCGTAGTTTGACTTCCTCACCATTGATGTAAATTTCACCGCTACTCGGCGGCTGGAATCCGGTCAATATTTTGATCAAGGTGGATTTGCCTGCGCCATTATCTCCGACGAGGCCGAGTATTTCACCTTTCATCAAATGTAAGTTGATATCACGCAATGCTGTCACCGCGCCAAAGCGTTTCGCGATATGTTCTGTGCGTATGACCGGTAAGGTTTCGACTGGAGGTGTTGCTTCAATCATTGTTTTCCTGCCTCTCGCCAGATACTGAGACGAACATTCAGGGCCATTGCTATCAAGATTGCCAGTCCAAGAATGATATCATAGGTATAGGCGCTAACACCAAGCAAGGTAAAGCCATCATTGAGAATTGAGAGGGCTACCACTCCCAGGAATGCCCCTACCACAGTGCCAAGTCCGCCCGTTAGCGCGGTACCACCGATAACGGCTCCGGCGACAGCGGAAAACATGATGGTTGTGCCGCCAGCCAGGGGATCAGTAGAAGAAATACGGAAAGCTTCCAGGACACCCGCGAAGCCAGCCAGAATGCTTGTCAGCATAAAATTGCCAATTTTTATCCGGCTGACATTGACTCCTGCCTCGCTGGCTCCTAGCAAATTACCTCCCGTTGCAACAGTGTGTTTACCCCAACGGGTAAATGATAGAATAACCTGCACAACAATCATCACTATTACTGCCCAGATGATTTCCGAGTAAGGATTTACCCCAAATATCTGGTTTACCTGTCCTTCAGTAGGTGTCAGCACCGGTTGGCCCATCGAAAGGGTAAGCGTGATACCATTTAGAAGAAATTGTGTTCCCAGCGTTGCGATGAGCGAAGGAATCCTGAACCAGACCGTGAGGATGCCATTCAGCAGACCAACAACTGCCGAAGCGAGTAAGGCCAAAATGATACCTATCCATAACGAGAGACCGGCCTGGTTAGCAAAATACATGATGAAAGGTGCCAGCGCGAACATCTGGCCGACCGAAAGATCAATTTCACCGCAGATAAGCAGCATGACTTCGCCTGCGGAAATGATTGCTGTGGCTGAGATAAATTCAAAGAGGACACGGATATTCGTACCCGTTAAGAAATTGGAGCTAGAAAACTGGAAATAGAGGGCTAACGCGATTGCGACGACTAAAATACTGGCTTCGCGTTGCCGCAAGAAGATGCCGCCCAATCTTGACCAGAAGCCCTTTCCTGTACCCTTAGGAGGATGTTCTGTTTCGGGCGTTGGAGCATTCGAAAGCATTGTCTCGGCCATACAGCTACTCCTTCGTAGATAACGTTCGCGTAATCATCATACATGCTAATGGCATAGTATCAGAGCAAGAGCGGGATGTAAAGCTCCCTGTGGTTACCCTTGTGCCTGTTCAATCTTGTCTTCACGCGGGCATCCACAGGGAGAGCGGATAGACGCTTCAGCGCGGTTTTACATCCCGTTTATACTGTCCTACGAAACCACCTTTTGGGCGCTGGAACTTCCCTCGAAGCGCGTCTGCGTGTTCAGGTAGGGGCCAACGTTGGTCTTGGTCACGAAAAGCAGACCCGTATCCGTATTTGATGGTTGCATCAACCCACCCGACAGCTTATACAGGAAGAGTTGTAAGACCGGAATGAAACCTTGAAGATAGGGTTGCTGGTCTATGGTGAAGTCAAGATTTCCAGCCTGAATCTCCTG
>DATGJV010000717.1:0-12130 GCA_035295005.1 Ktedonobacteraceae bacterium
CTGGTATTACCTGAGCATGCGAACGATGGGCAAACCCATACATTTACCGTACAGACATACACCAGTTTACCTGCGTCTTTTGGAGGATTGGTACTACGGCAACGGAATCAGCCCATATGGCATTTATTTCACATGATGAAAACATCGCTGAATGTTGCGCTTGCTCTCGATAAGAATGAGATTACTTCGCATACGCTGCTGCATCATTTGAATATGGCCTATACCTTGCTTGATTTACGTGAGGGCTGGTATAGCGAGCGGTTCGTGTCCTCTGCACAGGAGGCGTTGGATTACCTGCAAGCGCATCTCACCGAAGGATTAAATGCTGGCAATCGTCCGCGTATGGTTGTCAGTGGACACGCTCATCTTGACGTTGCCTGGTTATGGCCGTACTGGCGCACACGGCAGAAAATAGCGCATACCGTCTCGAATGTGCTGGCGTTGATGGAACGCTATCCCTATTATCACTACAGTCAGAGCCAGCCGCAACTACTCCAGTGGCTCAAAGAAGACCTGCCCGACGTTTTTGCGCGAGTAAAGGAGCGCGTCGCGGAGGGACGTTTCGAGCCAGTCGGAGCTATGTGGGTTGAGGCCGATTGCAACCTGACCTCCGGCGAATCCCTCGTCCGGCAAATTATGCATGGCACGCATTTCACACAGCGAGAATTCGGCATCACTCCCTCTCTCATCTGGTTGCCGGATGTTTTTGGCTATAGCGCGGCACTGCCACAGATAATGCGCGGCTGCAATATTCCTACCTTTATGACAACCAAGATTAGCTGGAATCAGTTCAATCGCATGCCCTGTGATACTTTTCGCTGGCGAGGTATAGACGGCTCAGAGGTATTGACCCATTTCATTACTGCGCCCGATGCTCATCCAGATAATGTGACCTATTACACCTACAACGGGCCCTTGCAACCTTCCGGTATTCTTGGTACATGGACAAATTATCGTCAACAGGATATCAATGATGAATTACTCTACCTCAATGGCTGGGGCGATGGCGGTGGTGGCCCGACAGAGAATCAACTGGAACGAGTACTAAACATGGCGGACGTGCCAGATTTTCCAGCTGTTCGCATGGGGCGTGTCACCGACTATTTCGATGCATTGTACGAGCGCGTGTGGGACAATCCTCGCTTGCCGACGTGGGTAGGCGAACTCTATCTTGAGTATCACCGCGGCACCTATACCTCGCAGGCACATGTAAAACAGGAGAATCGGCGAGCGGAATTGCTCTACCGCGACGCGGAGTTGCTGAATGTATGGGCAGGACTATACGGTATGCCCTCACAGCAGGAGCAATTGAATGAAGGCTGGCGGAACATTTTACTCAACCAGTTCCATGATGTCCTGCCCGGTTCCTCCATTGCCGAAGTGTATGCTGATGTGAGGCGCATCTATACAGAAGTACGCGCAATTGGTGAGCAGCAGCGCAATAAAGCTATTGCGGTGTTGATTAAGCAGTTTGCACCTGGCAACAGTGAGCATACCTTGCTCAACACGTTATCGTGGGAACGCAGCGACCCGGTTGCACTGCCAGTAAGCGATTCAATTTCAAGCGAGGGGATACAACTGGTAACGGACTGGGATGGCGAACCGCTCCTGTTAATGGATGGTGTGCATATACCATCATGTGGAGCTACCATTCTACAATCCGACGCGGTACATCAATCAATTACAGGGCATCAAGCATGTAGTGCTGCTTGTGCTGAAGCCGATATTATATTGAGCAACGACTATTATGAACTCACATTTGATGCACATGGAGAGATTGCACGTCTTTACGATAAGCGGGCAGCGCGTGACGTGCTGGTTGCAGGACAAACAGGTAATCAGATAGTTGCTTTTGAAGACCGACCAATGAAATTTGATGCCTGGGATATAGATATCTATTATGAAGAGAAACCCTATCCTGTGCGCGATGCCACAGAAGTACGGGTGATCGAAGAGGGGCCAGTACGCGCCACTGTCGAGGTTGTACGCACCTTTCTCTCTTCGCGTATCACGCAGCGCATCTCGCTCTGGCGCAACTCGCCGCGCATTGATTTCGCGACCGAGGTGGATTGGCACGAACATCAACTGCTGCTCAAGGCAGCTTTTCCCGTGGCGATCAATACTGCGCGAGCCACCTACGAGATTCAATTTGGCTGCGTCGAACGTCCAACACACCGCAATACGTCATGGGACCTGGCTCGTTTTGAGGTGTGCGCCCATCGCTGGGCGGATGTAAGCGAAGGTGGCTATGGGGTTAGTCTGCTCAACGATAGCAAGTATGGGTACGATATTCACGATAATATGATGCGATTGACCCTGCTGAAATCCGGCGTGTACCCCGACCCGGATGCCGATCAGGGATTGCACCGCTTTACCTATAGTCTGTTGCCGCATCAAGGCGATTGGCGGACTGCGCAGACCGTGCGACGCGCCTACGAATTGAACGTGCCGGTATTGTCAGTTATGGGTGAAGGCAAAAGCGAAGCAACTCATGCGTCCGCAGGTAAACCGTTGACAATTTCATTCATCCGTACCGATTGTGAGCATATCGTTGTTGAAACGGTGAAACCGGCGGAAGATGGCGACGGGTTGATTGTGCGGCTTTACGAAGCGCACAATCAACGTGGTCAGGGAACATTGTTCTTCGCAACGAATATTGTTTCTGCCGGAGAGTGCAACTTATTGGAAGAACCCGTGGGAGATGCCTCCTACCAGGAAAACACTCTGACCTTCTCGGTGCGACCATTTGAGATTAAGACATTTCGCGTGCATTTAGCTCCAGCCTGAGCTAAAAAAGATCATGGTCCTCTTTCTTTTCATGATGCTCTTTCACCATCTCAATTACGATGGCGAGTGCGATCATGAAGGGAGCATCTACACCTTGTGCAACATCAACGGCGTAGCTGTCGCGAAAAATCGAGAACTGCTCGCCAATTTGCGCGAGTAAGTTGCCGTTGTCATCGCTGACGCTGAAATTCCAGCGCCAGATATCGCCGTTGACATGGAAGACCATGCCGTTGCTGCCCTCGACTTTGAAGCGTTCGCCGAAAAGGCGGAATTGTTCGTGCATGCTGGCCCAGTGCTGCCCGTTCCGATAGATTTCGTAGTGTGGCATCAGTGAGAGAACACGCTGCTTAATATGTACCAGCTCCTGTCCGCTGTAGCGGTCAATGATGACGAGGTCGTCCCCGATATGAAAGAATTTGCCTTGAACCTCAAAAACGGGATTGCCGGCATCGTCGCGCACGACAAAAGCCTCGCGTATGCTCCAGGCACGCTCCCGGATATGATAACGCATGAGTGAATTGCTCCTTCTCTGCTGTATTTGAGTTGTTAATCCTGTTTGCCCAGGAATTGTTCTGCCGAATAGTTACGTAAATCACCTATATGTTCTACGGTTATATCGGGAGCAAAGTTAGAGGGTTTTTCTCCGGCAGCATATTTCCCTTGTAGTACGAAGACCGTGGTGAGGCGGTCTCCCAGCAGTCGCTTCGAGTCATCCAGGATATCCGGCTTATCGTCAATCATGACATAGCGGTCGGCGTTGTAGAGTGACAATATCTCGTCCAGGTGTTGTTGTTTGTGAACATAAATCAACACTCGTCCCTCAACCGCGTCCGAGAGATTGCTATGGTATATTTTCTCCGGCTGGAATAAAGGATCACCGTCGGAGACAATAACCGTAATTCCGAGTGTGCGCAGATGGGCCAGCGTCTCAAGCGTATGCGGGTAGAGTGCCTGAAAGAAGGGATAATCGTCGAAGATCGATTCTACATGTTCAAATGTTTGCTCATCCATCTCCGCGAGTGATGTTTGCTGGCGCAACTCTCTCAGGGAACGGGGGATATCTACAACTTCCTCCTCTTTGCGCACGCGCTCGTAAATATCCCAGAAGCGTTCAGCCAGTGTTGGTCCTATCTCGACTTGCAAGTGCGCGTCAAAGTCTTTCTTAACGTTGTCATTGTCAATCAATGTGTTATCAACGTCGAGCAAAAATACCAGTGTTGGCATCGTCTTTTCTCTTTCATGCGGTGAATTATGCAAAAACCTTATGATGTGAGAACCGGATGCAGTGGCAGTGTGACATAGAAAGTAGAACCCTTACCCTCCATGCTTTCTACCCAGACGTGTCCTCTATGCCGAGTCACCAGCTCATTGACCAGATACAATCCGATACCCAATCCACTTATAGAACGATCCAGATTGCTCGCACGGTGAAAACGCTCGTAGATGTGCGGAAGTTCATTTGCGGCAATGCCAATACCATGATCGCGTACCCAGATGAGAGCTTCATCGGGATTCTTCTCTGTAAAACGCAAGCCTACTTCGATTTCTTTATGGTCGGGACTATACTTCACAGCATTATTCATGAGATTATTCAAAACTTGAATGATGCGATCCTCGTCAAAGTAGCCAGTGAGCGTGTCCTGCGCGGTAATCCCATCCAGTACAAGGCGAATTTCATGGCGTTTTGTCATGATAGATTGGCTTTCAATGACTTGCGTGAGTGTTCGAATAAGATTGTGCGGCGCAAGGTTGAGCAACAGGCGTTTACTTTCAAGACGAGAAAGGTCAAGCATTTCCTCGATTAAGCGAGTGAGCCGCTTACTCTGGTCAATGATACTGGTTAAAGCGCGTTGGCTACGCGGCGTACTGAGGCTTTCTGGTTGCGCTGCCCATACTTGTAGAATTTCCGCGAAACCCTGAATGGCTGTAATTGGTGTGCGTAACTCATGGCTGGTAATAGAAAGAAATTCATTTTTTTGCTGCTCAATACTTTTGCGCGTAGTAATATCCTGAAAAACAACGATCGCCCCAATAATTTTGCCATCATCATTCAGCAGAGGCACGGCTGACGTCAAAAGAAATACCTGCCTACCATCCGGTCGTGTTAAGGTACTCTCATATCCAATAATAGTTTCGCCTTGAAGGGCGCGGATTGATGGCAGTTTCTCCGGTGGAATAGGGTTTTCCTGCGCATCAGTCATAGTGGGTACTAAAGGTGCATTTTGCACTTGCAGATTAATCTGTTCAGAAGGCGGAATACCGGTGATTTCGGCAACAGCAAGGTTGACGTATTCAATACGTCCGGTGGGAGCTTCAACCAACAAAACACCTTCGGGCAATTGATCGAGTACAGCTCGTAGGCGCATACGTTCTTGCTCGATCTCTGCATGTAATCGTGCCTGTGCCAGCGCGGCTGCGATATGCATTCCGCATCCCTCTAACGTTTTTGCTTCGGCACCATCAGCATGAATGCTCTCTTGAAAACTCGCGGTTAGTGCCCCTTCAAACCGTTCACCGGACCAGAGTGGTATGCAAATGAGTCCCTTTACGCCTAGCCTGGCTGCTGGATGTTTGCTGTCTATCTCTCCCGCCCGCACCTTGTCCTGCAAATTTTCGATAATAATTGGACTTTTGTGCCAGATTGCGCTGGAAACAAGAAGAGGACTATCATATGAAATTTCCTGCACAAAATCTTTGATACGTTCAAGACCGGATGCGGTGGATATATGGAGAAGGCGTAGTTTACGCTGTGCTGTATCAGCTACATGGATGACAAAATAAACAGGGTCGAACGCGCCCTTGATCGCATCAATTGCAGACTGCCCGATAGTTTTCACATCGAAAGACTCACGCACACTACGTGCCACTGCTTCAATCACCTCAAGGCGTTTGCGCTCAGCATCTATACTATCGGTTGTTTTGGAAAGTGATGAATAGACTTGCTCGGCCTGTTGAATCGCCTGAACATGAGCTGTGACATCATTCGCTGAATGGAGGAGATGGGTAATTGTGCCACTGGCATCACGGATTGGGTCGAGCGTCCATTCCCAGTATGTGAGACCTTTGCCTACCATTGGGATGGGAAAAGCGTCTGCCTCATATGGTTCGCCTGTTTCAACAACAGTGCGGAAAATGCTGAGAATGGCTTTTGCCACTTCTTTCGGTTGTGGTAAAAGAGTTTTCAGCGGACACCCAATGGCAAGTTCATAGCTTTTACCTGGACAGAGGTATTCTTCAAGAAACAGTTTAAAACGGTTATTTACTGCAAGCAGACGAAATTCCTGTACGTCGTAGAGGGCCATACCAATACGCATATGCTCAATCATTAAAAGTGCGTGAGCAATGGAAGACTGCTGTGTCTCCGCGGGCGTTTGAATGTGATGTTGCATGGTGTATGTTCCCCCTCCTTTTGCCACATTAAAAAAAGCAACTAAACTATAAGCAGTGTAGAATATAGAACTCTTCCTGTCAAGCATTTCATGCTAATGGATTGTCGAGTGAAGATTTCTTCATCATCGAGACGTGCATCACAGTAAACATTTAAACACCGGTCCCAATGATGTATAATATGAACTGCCCCATGTAGGGGGCCGACTTATCGCGCCCACCTGCAATGCCGCATCATGTAGGGGCGCAATTCATTGCGCCCAAAGATTGGCGATATCAAATATGCAAGTAATTTTCCGTAGCAAAGATTTTACCAGTGTTGAAGGTTCCGGCTATGGCTTTAACAACAGACGTCCTGGGGTGAAGCCGTGGCATTACCTGGGACGAGTGCAGCATACGAAGTGGAATGGCTGGTATGAATGTGCCTGGGATGGCCCGGAACTCACCTGGATGGTACACGGCGACGAGCGATTGTTTGGGTTAGCGGCGGCCCTGAAATCAAAAGGCTTTACTGTTGCCGTTAAGCAAGATGAAGAAGATTAACGATCGTGACTACACCCACTACAGTGACTACTATGAACGAAAAAAAATGTATATTATTGTTGATGACCCCCGCTACCTACCGGGGAGGAGCATTTTTGAGCGCGGCGCAACGCCTTACCCTTGATGTTGTTGTGGGCATAGATTTGCCCGAAACGCTGGCAGAGTACTGGCATGTCCCGTTAGGAGTAGATTTTGCCAATCCCGCCACCTCGGTACGCACAATTGTTGACTATGCGCGAGAGCATCCATTAGCGGCAATTCTTTCGGTTGACGATAGCGCCAGTGAGTTAGCGGCCCTTGCCAGCAATGCACTGGGCCTGCCGCATAATTCTCCGGGGGCGGCAGAGGCTGCTCGTGATAAATTCTTAATGCGCACACTAATGTCACAGGGTGGCGCACCATGCCCCGTTTTTCGCCCATTTTTGCTCAGTGCCAATCCTACCGAAGTTGCGACGCAGGTGGATTATCCCTGTGTCGTGAAACCTTTGCGCCTCTCTGGCAGCAGGGGCGTTATTCGAGCTAATAACCAGTTCGAGTTCGTGGCAGCGTTTCAGCGTTTGAAGCGGCTATTGCTCCTGGAAGGCAATGCAGAACTTGAGACCTCTATCCTTGTCGAGGATTTTATACCCGGTTTCGAGGTCGCGCTTGAAGGTATTCTCACTCATGGTCAATTGAAGGTCCTTACGCTCTTCGATAAACCCGATCCACTTGATGGCCCGTTCTTTGAAGAGACCATCTACATAACTCCATCGCGTCTGACAGAAGCGATGCAGCAGAGGATTGCCGGGTGTGTCTCTGTTGCCGCCGCCTCACTTGCATTGCGTGAAGGCCCTGTACATGCCGAATTGCGTGTTAACGAGCAAGGCCCATGGATGCTGGAGATGGCTGGACGCTCCATCGGCGGCTTATGTTCCACCATTCTGGAATTCGGCTCCGGTATGTGCCTTGAGGAGTTGATACTACGTCATGCCATCGGGGAAGAAATTGGTAATGTCGAGCGCGAACAAAACGCTGCTGGCGTGATGATGATTCCCATTCCATCAGGCGGCATGCTCAAAGGGGTGCATGGTATCGAAGAGGCGCAATCTGTGCCATTGATTACAGGCGTTGAGATAACCGCCAAACTGAACCAGCCGCTTGTGCCTTTGCCAGAGGGGGCCAGCTATCTCGGCTTTATCTTCGCACGTGGCGCAACGCCCTCAGAAGTAGAATCTGCCATCCGTGAAGCCCACAGCCATCTTCGCTTTGATATTCGACGCGAAATACCAGTGTTAAGACCAGTTGGTTAACCAACAATAAGAAGGAGCGGCACCCAGGCCATTCGCTTCGTGAATGGCCTGGGTGCCGCTCCTTCTTATTGTTGGTACCCATTTTGATCCTGGCTTCTGCGCGTGCGATACTTATCTGTATCGCGGCCTTTTCTGCTCACATTACCCTCTTTTGCGAGTGGTTCCGCGAGGCCATACAAGCCTTCACCGCCAGACGTGCTGCCTGGGTCCTCATTATAAAGGTTGCTGTAAGGATCGAGGTTGTCTTGATCGCCATACTGATCCTGGTCACCGTACAATTCTTCGCGGTTCAGTATATCCTGCTCGTCAGTGTTATACAGATCGGGATTATCATAATCGTCTGGCTTATCCGCAGGATCAGGCCCCAGATATTGACCGTGTGGTCCCAGATTGCTATACCGCTCAAGATTGCCCTGACCGTCAGGTGAAGCACTGTTTACCTGAGAAGTATCCGACCCTGAAGTTTGCTGATTCTGTTCTCTATTCTGTGAATTTGACGTTGTATTTTGACTGCGAACAGGATTGCCATCCTGATTTGTTGACATACGCTGTCCTCCTCATTTTTAACTACTCGTTGTCGGACATGGGCAATATCCCTCATATAGGGACACGCAAGGAGGGGACGATGTGTGTACACAGAATATTGCTCTCCTCCTATGAAACAATATGAGTGGGATCGCCAGGGGAAATTTGGTCTGGATCATTGATTTCGGCCCCGGCAGGAGCAGAAACAGGGCCATGTAAAAGAGGATCATCAGTGCTGATCATCCATTGATCGAGGCGAGTGCGCATCTCTCGCAAAATGGGTGCAACGACAGGATCGCTTGCCATATTCGCAACCTCGTTGGGATCGAAAATCAAGTCGTAGAGCTGTTCAGATGCAAGAACGCGGTTTTGCCATCCGTATTGCATGAAGAGGTCTTTGCTGGGGCTATCGTCACAGTTGGCGAGAACCGGCGTCTGGCGGTCGCCATAACGACGAATGTACTTCCAACGATCCGTGCGTACAGCTCGCTGCGGTTCGTAGGCGGCATGATAGGTAGCTTCGGCGAAAATAGCGTCGTGGAGCGCGGAAACTTTCCCCTGTATGAGCGGCAAGAACGATGTCCCTTGCACCCATTCTGGTTGCTCGATGCCGAGTAAATCGCAAACAGTCGGAAAGATATCAATTTGAGAAACCATCGCGTCTATGACTTTGCCACCGGAAAAACCACCGGGTCCGCGCATGATAAGCATCACACCAATGCCATGATCGGTGAGCGTGCATTTCATCCCCGGAAATGCCAGTCCATGATCGGTGGTGCAGATAACCAGTGTATTCTCAGCAAGACCACTTGCATCTAGCGCATTGATTACTGCTCCCACCCCCTGATCCAGAGACCAGGCGCTGGCTTGAAACGATGCCATGTCCTGGCGCGTTTGTGGAGTGTCAGGAACAGTAAGTGGCGGGCGGCAGTAGTTTGCATCCTGGGGAGAGGTCGGTTCAAAAAAGCCCCGGTGCGTCTCGAAAAAGCCCGTGGAAAGGAAAAAAGGCTGTTGCGGTGAATTACGCAAAATCTCAATGGCAAGAGGAGCCACCGCTTTGACATGGCTGGTTTCTATCTTATAGACGCGATCATACCCGATAATGCCTGGCTCTTTGGATATGTGTTGCTCGCCAATCAGCGACGACCAGTAGCCCTGCTGGCGCAGGACATGCACGAGGTGATGACGATAGTCACGCAGCGAAAAACCCCGGTGGGCCAGTCCAAGCATGCCATTCGTATGCGCGTACTGCCCGGTGAGTAAACATGCACGGCTTGGCGAACAGGTGGGCGAGGCACAAAATGCCTTGCGAAAGAGAACACTCTGTTCCGCCAGACGCTGAATGTTTGGGGTCGGTATCGCATATCCATAGGGTTGCACATAGCGGCCCGTATCATGCGAATGAAGGTACAGAATATTTGGACGTTCTGATAACATGACTGGCTCCTTTAAAACGCACTCGGAGGTACGCTGGTGGCTTGAGGCAAGTTGGGCTTGCCTCTACGACGTGTTCTTTTCGTTTCGTTCTCTTTATAATAACGAAAGGATATCAAGCAGATAACTTGAAAGAATGATTGAAATGTGTTATTGGTTCTGTACGGTGAAATACCGCCCGGTACTGGCTATTGTCCGTGAACACATTATACCTGTATGAACAACGTTTTTGGAGGAACTTGAAAGCCATCCCTGCAACAGTTTCCCAGACTGTTCTGACGCCACTGGCGTGGCTAGCTTCGCTCAGCAGGGATGCAAGGAGGACTTGAATGCAGCCACACACATCCTATCTGGTTTGTGCGACACAGCGTAGTGAGAGTACTCTGCTTTGTGAGGCGCTGACGAATACTCAGCGAGCGGGCCACCCCGCCGAATACTTTGAGGCATTGAGGGCTTCTGGTTTACCAACAAGGCCAAAGGAATATTTTGAGGATATAGAGGATAATGAGATTAACCGTATTCTGGGCAATTATTCCCGGATAGACCAGAAACTCCCGCAAAGGTTTACAAATTATGAAAATTATCTGAATGAAGTTCTTGAAAAAGGCACGACATCGAATGGGGTATTTGGGGCCAAGATGATGTGGGGATATCTCGGCGACTTTGTTGACAGTGTACGGCAAATTCACCGCTATCGTGAACTGGCAGTACCGCATATCCTCCCGGCTATCTTCCCCAACTTGCATTATATTTTTGTTACCCGCTCTGACAAAGTGCGACAGGCGATATCACTATGGAAGGCGATTCAGACGCAGACGTGGAGGGTTGACGGGCATAAAGACCCTTCAAATTCGACAGGGCAACTGCGGCACTCTGACCCGGAGCTTGTTTTCAACTTCGCAGCTATTGACCATCTTGTTCAACGTATCACGAGACACGATGCTGCATGGCAGGATTATTTTAGCTGTCTCGGTATCCAGCCCTTTACAGTCGTCTACGAAGAACTGGTAGACGCTTACGAAGAAACAGCAACCGCTATTCTCAGATATCTGCACATCCCGGTGCCGGAGCATCTTCCATTCGCGCCGCGAACCATGCAGAAGCAGTCTAACGGCCTCTCTGAACAATGGGTGGAACGCTACCATGCAATCAAGCAAGAACAGGAGGAACAGCCCGATTGATCGAAATGAGTCACGCCTCTTACCAGTTCATCCTGGCAAAGAGGCGTGACTCATGAGTACCAGATTACACCAGTTGCCAGGGCTGGCACATTCACGGTACGCTGTAGAACAATCAGGTTACGGGTAACACTTTGCCGCTATGAACATCGTAAATGAAACCACTTATCTCAATATTGTCAGGAATAAGCGGCGAAGCTTTGAGAGCGGCAACATCGTCACGAACGGACTGTTCAAGGTCCTTGAATGGAAGAAAATCAATAGTGTCGGCGCTGGTATGCAAATCCTGCTTCACTTTTGCTTGCAAATCCTCGTTGCTGAACGTAAGCATCCCGCAATCCGTATGATGCATCACGAAGATGTGGGTAGTACCCAGCAACTGCTCGGAAATAACGAGAGAACGAATGGCATCCTGGGCTCGCCCACCTGCATTACGGATGACGTGTGCATCACCCTCTTCAAGGCCGAGAGCGCGTGCGGGATCAATGCGTGCATCCATGCATGTGAGTACTGCAACATGCCTTGCAGGTGGCATCGGTAAGTCACCTTTCTGAAAGTTCGCGGCATATGTCTCATTTGCTTTGAGAAACTCTTGCTCAACAGACATGACAGGTCTCCTTGCTTCAATTTGAGCAAACGGTACGTTAGCTCATGCAATACTATCTAAAACACTTTTTGTCAAGAGAAAATGGCTCGGCGATAAACACCACAAAATATGGGCGTTCATCTTCAAGTCCCCTTTCCCGTAACAACAGCAATGCCAAATTTATTTCATCCGTTCTGTAGACGAAAAATCGTAAGTGGACATGCGCTGCAATGAGCCTATTGCTTGCTACTTTTATGTTACAATGCTGTAGAGATGTTTTGTAATCTGTTCTTTTTGAACTACAAAGGAGTGCCGTGATGACGATACCTGAAGCGCCTCGTGCGGCGACGGAGAGCGACAAAATTGAGCGCACTGTCTCCGTGCAAGGCATTGAGACCCAC
>DATGJV010000718.1:0-8746 GCA_035295005.1 Ktedonobacteraceae bacterium
ACCAACCAGGACGTACCGCGCCCACGCACATGTACCAGCAAGGTACAGAGCCCGGAATCGCGCTGGACATTGTGGATAAAAAAGGGACGGCGCAATAGCGGATCGCTGACTTGCGCTGGACTACAACGCAGCATGCAATACTGGCCTGGTTGCACTGACTGCGCCAGTTGCGGTATATACATTTCGATTAAACGGGCATCAGCGCGTACCTCTCTATTCGCGGTCACGGTCGCGGTATATAAACGCACAGGCAGGAAGTTCCTCTCTGGTAATGATCCGTATGGTAATCTATAGTATCATCTAAAAGATAAGATTGCTATTTCAAGGAGACACAACCATGACATCCACACCGACGGCACATGTATTTCAGAACGTCATTGGGGGCAAGCGGCTGCACGCTGAAAGTAACCAGACGTTCCCCAATTATAATCCTGCGACGGGCGAGTTGATAGGTACTTTCCCTTTATCGGGTGCGGAGGAGGCGAACGCCGCCGTTGCCGCTGCTCGCACTGCCTTTGATACGTGGCGATTGGTGCCAGCGCCCAAACGCGGGGAAATACTCTACCGTGTGGGAGAGTTATTGACGCGACACAAAGAGGAACTGGCACGCACAATGACGCAGGAAATGGGCAAGGTGCTGAAAGAGACTCGCGGCGATGTGCAGGAAGGCATAGATATGGCCTACTACATGGGCGGTGAGGGGCGGCGGCTCTTTGGTTACAGCGTCCCTGTTGAGTTGCCCAATAAATCGGGCATGGCGATGCGCGACCCGGTCGGCGTTGTTGCCTGCATTACCCCGTGGAATTTCCCCATCGCCATTCCGACGTGGAAAATGTTTCCCGCGCTCGTCGCCGGTAATACTGTTGTAATCAAGCCTGCCAGCGATACGCCGTTGAGCGCACTACGTCTCGTCGAGATACTATACGAGGCGGGCGTGCCCGACGGCGTTGTGAACATCGTCTTTGGCCCCGGCGGCATCGTCGGCGAGGCGTTGTTGCACCACCCTGATGTCGCGGTAGTCTCGTTTACTGGCTCAACCGAGTCGGGTCGCCATGTGGCTATTGAGGCGGCAAAATCGCTGAAGCGTGTCTCGTTAGAGATGGGCGGCAAAAATGCGGTAATCGTGCTGGACGATGCTGACCTCGACCTCGCAGTTGAAGGTATTCTGTGGAGTGCCTACGGCACGACGGGACAACGATGTACCGCCTGTAGCCGCGTCATCGTTCACGAGGCGGTACGCGACGTACTGCTTGAAAAGCTGGTGCCGCGTATCGAGCAATTGCGCCTGGGTAACGGCCTTGATGAACATGTGGATGTCGGCCCGGTCATCAATGCTTCACAGCTAGAGAAGATTGACGACTATACGAAAATCGGCAAGGCCGAAGGTGCGACGCTGGTGACAGGAGGAAGCAGAGCAGACGAGGGAGAACTGGCAAAAGGCCATTTCTATCGTCCTACTCTCTTTACGGATGTGCTACCAGATATGCGACTGGCGCAGGAAGAGATATTTGGCCCCACGCTGTCGGTAATCGCGGCAGCATCGTTCGACGAGGCCATCGCCATCAACAACAACACGAAGTTTGGCCTCTCCAGCGCCATCTATACGCAGGATATCAACTGTGTGCAGCGTGCCATGCGTGATATCACAACGGGCATTCTCTATATCAACTCAGGTACAACAGGAGCCGAGATACAATTGCCCTTCGGCGGCACACGTGGCACTGGCAACGGCCACCGGGAAGCCGGTATCGCGGGACTTGACGTGTTCACCGAGTGGAAAGTGGTCTACACTGATTATAGCGGCAAGTTGCAGAAAGCCCAGATTGACAGTTAACATAGGCGTGCTAAAGGAAGTACCAATGACAGAGGAATTATTAGACCAGCTGCGAGCTATCTGCCTCGCCTTTCCAGAGTCTTTTGAGGATGGAGGAGTGGGAGACCCGTCGTTCAAAGTGCGAAACAAGATTTTCGCTATGCAGCACAGCTTTAATGAGCGCCCTTCGATGTGGTGCAAAGCCCCTACAGGAGTGCAGGACATACTCGTGAGTTCCAATCCTGAGCGATTTTTCGTGCCGCCTTACGTCGGTCATCATGGCTGGGTCGGCGTTCGGCTTGACATCGAACTCGACTGGGATGAGGTCGCCGATCTGGTGAAAGAAAGCTATCGCATGACGGCTCCCAAACGTCTCTGTGCGCTGCTCGACCAGAGCTAAGCAGTTGTTAGCTCTGGTCAATCAATGCATCAATTGAGATTCCATTCGTGGAATCTCAGAATTCGACGAATGCGGCAGTGCCATGCAGGTTGAGTACTTCGTAGGTACGCTCCGCACCCTGATGCGGCAATATGCCAAAAGTTTTCGTAATAATCGCCAACGTTTTAAAGGTTTGTGCTTTACCCTCAAGCAGGGTATTTCCGGGCAAGAGGAGGGTCAAGACGGTATCGCCAGCGTCAATTGTGCGTACCAGGGAGACGGATACCAGCGTTCCGAGTTCGCTATCCTGTGTGCGAATGTCGCCGCCGCTAAAGGTGAGGTTGCTGTCCGAACTCTGGTACGTGAACTGCGGTTGCCCGTTGATGCTGGTAGTCGAATAGGAGATTTGCGCATCACCGTCAAAAGTAAAAAGATCGGGCTGAGTAAACTGTTTAACCATACGAATGGGCTTTCCTTTCTGATGGAACTGATTTCTTTCTATCTCTCTACGAAAGACAACAAAGACTACAGGGTGTCTGTCTTTATGTGAGACGCTTCCCCATCCGTTTTTTTGCTATTGATTTTCGTTGTATATGATGTGCCAGGGTACCCTGGCACACAGTTAGAGTGTAACCCGATTGCCGCCCGCTGGCATGGTGAAACGCAGGAAACCGCCCATTGCGAGGCGTGTGCAGATGACATCAAGCGTGAAGAGCGCGAAGAGCAACGCGGCAGTTTTCAGTTCGTAGATGCCCAGGTCAGCAAGACTGAGATGGCTGGCACCATTGCTAAAGAGACGCCAGAGCGCCGGACCCTGCTGTACACCACCAGGTGAGTTGACGGGCATGCCGAAAACCAACGTAATGATGATATCTACACCCAGGCAGATAGCAGCCATCCGTGGGCCGAGCAGCCAGAAACGCTTGCTGAGGCGCTCTCGTTTCGTGGATGTAATGCGGCGCGTCGCCCATACTGGCCCCAGTAGATAGAGCAGGAACAAGAATAGTAATGGAGCCGCGACATATACCCAATCGGGAAAGACCTCCGGCGAAATCAATGCGCCGAGACGACCAAGCGTGTAGATAACAACGCCCTCCACAATACCCCGGCGATACGTGGTTTTGTTCCACAGCCAGTGAACGGGTACAGGAGGCCGCTTATATTTCGCGACAGGTCGGGGTTGCTCTGGCGCTACCTCTTCCTGCTGCTCGCTTACATCATGAGACATGAGAAACCTTGCTTTGCCAGTTAATTGCAACCACAACTGCCGCCACCGCAGCCACAATTGCCCATCGGGGTTGGCATCTCGTCATAGTCGGCGCTCTCACCAGCACCGCGAGGAGACGCGAAGACTGAGAGCAGACGACGCACCTGTTCGCTGCGACACTTCATACAGACAATATCGTCAGCATGCTGGTGGCTGACCAGCATTTCAAATTTGGATTTGCAATTTGGGCAATAGTACTCGTACAATGGCATGGAACGTTACCTCCAATGAGTGGGAAACATTTGTAATCATACGTATTGTATTGTTTGTTTCCGCTAACGTCAAGAGAATAATTGGGCACACGGTAGAAATTGGCCGTTTGCTGCGCAAACGGCCAATTTCTACCGTGTGCAAAAAAGGAATAAGCTATGGCTCTTACAATAGGTATTATTGGTCTGCCACAGAGTGGCAAGACATCGTTGTTTAACGCGCTGACGAAGGCCGGAGCGCCCGTCAGTGGCTATGCGACAAGTACGGTACAGGCGAATCTCGCGGTGGTGCAGGTGCCTGATGCACGCCTGCAACCGCTCGCCGATATCTTTCATCCAAAGAAAGTCACGCCTACCACCGTCGAATTTGTGGATGTAGCGGGCATGGGGCAGAATACGCAGGGGGCAAAAGAGAAACAGGGCCTGAGCGCCGAATTCCTGGGACATATTCGTAACGCGGATGCGCTGGCTATTGTACTGCGTACCTTCGCCAATAGCAATGTTCCCCATATCTACAATGATATTGACCCTATACGCGACCTCGATAGCCTCAACGCGGAACTCGCGCTGACCGATCTTAGCACCGTTGAGAAACGCATCGAGCGCACAACGAAGGCGGCGAAGTCGGGCGATAAAAAGTACCAGCAAGAATTAGAGGTATTGCGACTGCTTCAGAGCGCCTTAAACGATTTACGGCCGATCAGCTCGCTTGAATTGCTGGCACAGGATCGCGCCGTGCTGAGCGAACTCTTCCTGCTGACACTCAAGCCACGCATGTACGTATTGAATGTGAGCGAAGATGTGCTGGGTGCTGCCAGTACGCTGCTGGCCCGTATAGCCTCCGGTGAGAATGTGGATACAGCTACATTGGAAGACGAATTAAAGAGCATTGCCACTGTTGCCAAACGTGCCAGAGACGAAGGGGCCGAAGTTGTCGCCGTCTCCGCACGCCTGGAGGCAGAGTTGGCGGAGCTGCCCGAGGAGGACGCGCAAGAGTACCTCGAGGCGCTGGGTCTGCCAGAACTGGGGACTGACCGCGTGATTCAGGTGGGCTATCGTCTGCTCAACCTGATTACGTTCCTGACTGCCGGTGAGGATGAGGTGCGAGCCTGGACAGTGACAAAGGGCGCGAAAGCCCCGGAGGCCGCCGGCAAAATCCACTCTGACATCGAACGCGGCTTCATCCGTGCCGAGGTCACGCGCTACGATGATTTCATGGCCTGTGGCTCTTTCGCCGCCGCCACCAGGAAAGGGTTATTACGGCTGGAAGGCAAAGATTACGTGATACAGGACGGTGATATCGCCCACTTCCGCTTTAACGTGGGGAAATAGGTGGGTTACAGGGCAAATGAGAAGTAACTATCCGCATTTTGCGCAGCAAAATGCGGATAGTTACTTCTCATTTGCCCTGTAACCCACTAGAAAATGGTTAGCAGTACGTTTCGCTAAGAGTGAAGCCAATGTTATTTGCCATACCACCCTGGAAGTCACCGACGGCCCAGATACGAGTACTGGAAATGGCGACAATACCGTTGAGGTAGTTGAACTCCGCCGGACTGGGGCTACTTACAGTTGTCCATTGCGTGCCATCCCAGTGTTCAACCAATGTTGAAGCGGCACCGCTGCTACTGTTAAATGTGCCAGCTGCCCAAACGTTATTAGTGGAGAGGGCAGAGACGCCGGACAGAAAAGAGCTATATGGAGTGGGTCCGGTGACAATGCTCCACTTGCTCCCATTCCAGTGTTCGGTTAAAGGTTGCGTGTTTGTCCCACCATTGATTAAAATTAATCCTACCGCCCACATATCGCTGGCTGTCACGGCGGTTATCGCGGAGAAACCAGCAGATGGGATACTGGGAGTCGAGACCACCTTCCATACTGAGCCATCCCAGTGTTCGATCAGTGTCTGATCAACGTTTGTATGAAAATCATAGACATCGCCGACAGCCCACACGTTGTTGGCAGTGATGGCTTTCACACCACTCAGCGCATTGAAGTTTGAGCCTACATTGGGGCTGGCAACAATGCTCCAGCTTTTGCCGTCCCAGTGTTCGACAAGTGTACGCTTATTATTGCTATTGTCGAAGTAGTGACCAACCGCCCAGACGTTGTTGGTCGCGACAGCTGAAACACCGCTCAGAATACTCACATCCGAAGGATTGGGGCCTGGGACAAGCGTCCAGGTTGAGCCGTTCCAGTGTTCGGTTACAGTCGAACCTGCGCCACCAACTGCCCAGATATCGTTAGCCGAAATCGCCGCGATACCATTGAGTGCGAAGGTGTTGGGCGGGTTCGCCACCAGTTTCCAGGCTGTGCCGTTCCAGTGTTCAATAATTGCCTGGTTGTACGAACCATGAAGATAGGCTGTACCAACCGCCCAGATGTCACTGGCAGAAACGGCAGTCACGGCGTTAAGGTCGTTGATAGTCTGTGTAGATGGATTCGGGCTGCTTACAATATGCCAGTTGCAGGATGCGGCATACGTAGCGATTCCTCCAGCAGGAGTACTGAACAGCAAGAACGCAAGGGAGAGCGTTAAAGAAAGCAAAAGTTGCCTGGTCTTTTTCATGGGTTCCTCCAGTTGTGTGTCGTGAAACAATGTTGCGGAAGAAAACTGCGCAGTACTTACTGATTAGAAATACGCGATGCTCTGGCAAAACCTCTCGCATTGCAGTGTGAATTACGTCACAATTTCAGGGAAGAGCCGATAAATCGGCGGTGGGGGCGGTGAACCGGCCCCTACAGAGAGCAGGATGGTGTTCATTGCCATTACCGGCCATGACGGGTTTCAGGCGGTTTTTTTCTCGCGACGGATATAGCGCACGCCCCACCAGCAGAAGAGGAGCATACTGGCGGAAATGAGGACGATCAGTTGATTGAAGCCGAGAAACTGGGCGAAGATACCGGCGAAGAGCAGGATGGGGATCGAACCCGTGTTGTAGATCATGAATTGGAGCGAGAAAATGCGCCCGCGCACCTCCTCTGGCGAATGTTCCTGCATCATGGTTTGTGTTGGAATATTGATACAGGCCATTGCTACGCCGAGAATAAAGACCAGCACGAGCGTTGACAGCAACAACAACGGCGACTCCGCACCGTGTACTGGATCAATACGCAAGGCCAGCCACTGATCGCCGATCAGCATGACAAAACCAATGGCGACAACAATAAAGCCAATTACTGTCAACCGTATCTTGCCGACGCGCCGCGAAATGCCCGGCATGAGGATTGAGGCCCCTACCAGTCCAATGGCGGCAGGGGCAAGGATGATGGACATCTGCGCAGCTGGACGATGCAAAACCTGTTGTACAAAGGGGCCGGCCAGCTCACCGATCAATAATAAGATGTTGCCGACGACCGAGAGTTGTATCACGGAATAGAACAATATGCGGTCGTTGCGCACGAAACGCCAGCCCTCGACAATCTCTTGCCAGAGTCGCCCCAACGCCTTATTCGCTTCATCGCGGGTATCTCTGACCCTATTTGCCAGATGTGGCTCGTGGAATGCGTGGTTGGGGATACAAAAAATCAGGATAGCGCAGACGAGGTAGAAGAAAGCGGCAAGGATAAAGAGCATGTCTATTGACTGCACCATCACATTCAACACGCCGAGATGAATGGTGAACGGCGGGAACAGGGTGGCAACAAGGCTACCCAGCAAGAGAAACCCGATCGCTTGCGAAAGCGTCATGGTGATATTGAAAAGCGACAGCGCGGGCATCAACTCGCGCTCACCCACAACGAGAGGGATAGCTGCCCCCTCCGCCGGTGTAAAGAACTGCCCGATGAGCGAGGTCATGAACGTGAGGATGTAGAGCGGCCACAAATCGCTGCGGTTCGTCCAGAGCGAAAGCACAATCAACGACATCGTGACCATACGCAAGATATTGCTGACCCAGAGAACCAATCGCTTGTTCAAGCGGTCTACGATCACACCGGCTATCGCGCTAAAGGGCAACGCGGGTAACGTGAAGGCGATAATGGCAAGTCCAGCCATCACGACCGAGTGCGTCAGGTCATTAACCACCACAATAATACCGAAATTGGCGGCGTTAAGGATGGTGAGCGAAATAAGCTGCGCGAGCCAGAGCAACAAAAAATTGCGGTTTTTGAGGACGCGCCGGAAGCTCGCAGAGCTTTGCGGCGCTTCTGGCATCTCTACGGGCTGCTGTTCTATTATCGTTGGCATGGGCAATGCGTCCTGTTCTTGTAGCGTTCGCACAGGGTATACCATAGCACCAGGGTGTCTCTATCTCCTACTTTTTAATACGAACGAAGGTAGCAGAAAGTCATTTATTGTGCCGGGGTAATAGTTCAGGCTGGAAGCAAATGGTCCTACGGACTTATGGGGTATGGCTCATCTGGATTATGATGCGTGACTCGCGGGTAGACGATTGTAGAAGCGCGTCCACCACTGGAACAGCAATACTGCCGCCGCCAGGATATACATCACCGTCTCAATGCCAAGTGTATCAGCAATGACACCGGCAAAAAGAATGACGGGGATAGAACCGGCATTATAGAGCATGGATTGGAAGGCAAACACGCGCCCTCGCACCTCTTCGGGCGTGCGCTGCTGCATTACCGTTTGAGCGGGTATATTCACCATGTCCAGCGATAGCCCAATAATGAAAGCCATCACACCTACAAAGAACAGCAGCCAGGGGACAAAAATGGGAATGTGCATAATAACGAAGCGCCCAAGAGGCAGCAGTATCAAACCTGCCGCAGTGCAGACACTACCTAGAGCAATAGTACGAACTTTACCCAGCCAGGAGGTCAGCCTGGGCATCAGCACTCCACCAAGCACCAATCCTACACCGGCAGGAGCAAAAATCAGGGAGATATTCTGTGCGGGCAAATGCAGCACATTCTGCACATATGGCCCTGCCAGTTCACCAATCACCAGCAATAACACACTGATATACGAGACATCGAGCAAAGCAACAAACAACGGGTGGTCGCCGCGAATAATTTGCCAGCTTTCTCTTACATCATGCCGCACAATCTTCAACATGTGTCCACTGAGCGAAAGCTTCTGCTCATGTTTCACCGCTTGCTCATGCTTCCATGCATGC
>DATGJV010000719.1:0-6846 GCA_035295005.1 Ktedonobacteraceae bacterium
ATGCGAGCGCAAGTGCTACAGCCCCGGCGAGCAGTACAAGCGCACCTGTTACTGCTACCAGCGGCACAACCCCAACTGCTACACCGACACAGATACCGACACCACAAGCGGCACCTGTGTCGGGGACACAAGTTATTATGATTGTTACCAATAGTGATGGGAGCTTTGGTTTCAGCCCCACGTCGCTGACAATTACCGCGGGTACAACAGTGATCTGGAAAAATGTATCATCAGCGCCGCATACCGTGACCAGTGACGATGGGACGACTTTTGATAGTGGAACAATTCCAACAGGTGGGAGCTTTCGTTTCAAGTTTACCACCTCTGGCACATTTTCCTATCATTGCAACTATCACCCCTATATGAGAGCGAAAATTATGCTGTGAGTCCAATGTGGGGTCGGATATACAAATGAATGGGGAAAATATGCATAAGGCATGCCTTATGCATATTTTCCCCATTCATTTGTATATCCGACTCCATATGGGCTATGTTCATGGAATTCCAGCAATAGATATGATAAACTTATATCACTATTGCCAGCTTACTGCCCCAGTTTTTGGAGGTAGCATATGCGCTCATTATCGCGAAAATTTATTAGAGATGTGATCATATTTGATTGTCTCATAATACTGTTTGTCCTCTTTCATATTGGGGGAATTATCTGGGAGTTTTCTCAGTTAGCGGGCGCTATTGTCGGAGGTACCATAACTCTTATCGCCGTACATAAACCTGTCCGGGAAGACGAAACGGTTGAACCGTGGCTGGGGCGCGAGCGCACAGCCTGGCTTCTCATTGGTTGCGGTTGTCTTATGTGGGGATTTGGTGAGAGCTTCTGGCGTTATTTTGTCTTCACCGGTCAAAGTCCTTTCCCTTCGCTGGCTGATATTGGCTACGCCAGCCTCCCCCCGCTCATCTTCCTCGGCATGTTACTACAACCCTCTTCTGGTTCTGGTCGCGCTCGTTTGCTCTTACTGTTGGACAGCGTTATTTCTATGGGTGCCTTGCTGGCAATTGCATGGTATTTACTGTTAGGCTCATTGTCTATGCAGTCGGTTGAGAACCCACTGGCAAAATTCCTGGGACTCTACTACCCCACCACTGATATTGCTTTGCTGAGTTGTGTCGTCTTTTTGCTCTTGCGGGGGCAAAGCCGCATCTACCAATCTCGTTCCCGCCACATTGGTTTCATTGTTGTTGGCATAGGTCTGTGCTTTTTCGCAGCCTCTGATTTCATTTTCAGTGTACAACAAAGCATGGGAACCTATGTTGAAGGCACATGGGTAGATATTGGCTGGCCTCTGGGTATGGTAACAATAGGGTTGGCCGCCTACTTGCGTCGTTTCTTGCCTTCCCCCGATGATGACGCGATTGAACAACGCCTGCAACAGCGCATAGAGGGTGGCACGCTTGGACTGGAGAAACTGCTTCCTTACGTCCTACTCGGCATTCTTTTTGTTGTACTGATCATCAACGCCTTTTCCACCGATAGATTACAAACGTCCATTCGGCCAGTGCTGCTACTGGCAACAATTGCCGTTGTAGGATTGGTGGTTTTGCGGCAGATTCTCACGCTCCAGGAAAATGAGAGATTGACGCGCCGTCAGGCCGACGCTTTACAACGTTTGGAGCAGGCAAATCAACGCATTGAAGAACAATCACGCCTGATTGCTGAACGCAATGCGTCCTTAGAGATGGGTGTCATGCACCTTAAAGATGTGCAGACTCGCCTGGCTAATGGCAATTTGCGTGTACGTGCCCGCCTGAACAACGGCGAATTAATGCCGCTTGCCGCAGGTTTGAATCTCATGGCAGAGCGTTTGATGCGTCTGGAACAGAGCGATGTCTACACAAAACAATTGTCCAGAGCCTTGAGCGATTTGAGTGGTGCCATTGAACGCTATCGCATGGGCGGCCCATTTATCGTTCCCACGTCCTGTAATGATTTTGCGGAGATTAACCACCTGTTATTGGTAATGGGCTTCAAGCAGAATACGAATAGCGTGCGTTCCAACCTCGCACCAGGCAGCCAGCCAAAGGGAACCTCGCCCGTTACTGACCCTATCACTGGCCCTGCCTCAGGATAATTTGCCTTACATGCTACGAACGTGCTACACTCTTCATAAGGGACGTAGCAGGTTCTTTCTTCATCTATGTTCCTAAAAATTGTAATACGAGGGTGGCTCGATGAATAAATCAACACGCATCTCCGAGATGCAAAAGTTTCATTTCGGTACAAGAATACTTTGCACTGATGGCGACGATGGCTATTTGACCTATGTCGTCTGTGACCCCGATTCCTGCCGTTTGACCTATATCGGCGTCAAACAAGGCCGCCTGTTTGGAAAAATAGTCCAGCTTCCTTACGATACCGTTGTTGATGCTACTAGCGATGGCGTTACCCTCCGCGTAACACGAGCAGAGCTAGCTGCTGCTGGTAATCCTACGGTTAGCGGCGCAGTCCTTGATAATAAAAGTACCGTAGAAAACGCAGACACTACCGGACGCGGTACCCTGTCACTTTTCGCAGTTCATCCCAGGAGTGGCGAGTTAGCTTATATCGTTGCCCATAATTTACGCCCGAATCAGGGAACTTTGCTGCGCGAGGAATATATCGAAACAGTCGCAACTGGCCTCATTACCGTCAATATTCCAGCAACCACTCTTCAGGAATTGCCATCGTATCGCCCCGATAGTGAACTACAACAGGAAGTGGAATCTGTTCTCTACGATCTCACCGCTATGCATATTGACCTCAAAGGAATGAATATCCGTGTGCTGGATGGAGTCCTCTATCTGAATGGCAATATATCGAGTTCTTTGCGCAGTGAGATTGCCCAGGACCAGGTACTGGGTGTTGATGGCTTGTTAGAGATTAAAAATAACCTTGTGAGTGACGATCTTCTGGCTGGCGACCTTGCAATGGCGTATGGACGTGATCCACGTACTCGTGACCTCCCTATCGGTGTCTATCCCCGCCTGGGCGCTGTCCGCCTCGGCGGCGCAGTCCATACACCCCAGCAAAAGGCTGCGACAGAGGAGATAGCACGCAAGTTTCCCGGCGTCCGCTCCGTTGCCAATGAGCTGGTAGTGAACCCCAACGCCGACATCATCTACGTCATGGCTCCCGCCGAAGGCGGTGAAGCCGAAGATAAAGTGCCGGGGAAATATGTCCGGCACACAAAATAGTAAAAGCATGGGAGTGGAGAGAGCAGCATTGAGCGCCAGAAGCACGCTTCTGGCGCTCAATGCTGCTCTCTCCACTCCCATGCTTTCACGTTATTTTTCATTACCCGAAAGCAATGCCTGGTCCAGATCGTTGAGAATATCCCGAATATCTTCAATACCGACTGAGAACCGGATACAACCCTCGGTAATGCCAACATCCTGTCGTTCAGCCACCGTTAAACTCCGGTGCGACGACATAGGGGGATAGCTTACCTCGGAATAGATGTCACCAAGTGTGGTGGCACACAGGCATAGCTGCAAACTGTTCATGAAGCGGAATGCTGCTTCTCGCGATTGTTCTTGCAACTCGAAAGAAAGAAGACTGCCATATTGCTCATGATTGAGCAGACGTGTTGCCAGTGCGTGCTGTGGATGGTCAGGCAACCCTGGATAATGAACTTTCGCTACAGCCGGATGTTCCTGTAGAAATCGTGCCACTTGCAAAGCATTGCTGCAATGGCGTTCCATACGCAGTGGTAGCGTGCGCAGCCCACGCATAATCAAATAGGACTCGAAAGGACTGAGCATTGCGCCGAGCATGGTTCCATACGTGCGCAACTGGTCAAGCAGCGTCTTTCTTGCGCTAATGACAATGCCGCCGGTGCTATCGCCGTGTCCTCCCATGAATTTTGTGGTGCTATGGATAACCAGATCAAAGCCATGTTCGATTGGTTGTACAAGGTATGGTGTTGTGAACGTGCTGTCAACAATCGTAACCGCACCTACCTCAGCGGCAGCAGTGCTGATGACATCGAGGTCGGTCACTTTGACCAGGGGATTTGAGACCGTTTCAACATAAATGACATCGGGTTGCTCTTCGCGAATGATATTGCCCGCGTCAGGACTACAGAGGTCATGTAAGACAACCTCAACACCGATGGGCATAAACATGGTGCGCAACATGCCAATCGTTGGCCCGTACAAATCCTTCGCGGCGATAAGTTTTGCTCCAGGTGCAAGGCCAGCGGCGAGGAGGGCCGCGTGAATAGCCGCCATACCTGAACCAAATGTGACTGCGCCTACGCCATTCTCGGCCTTCGTCATCATGGCTTCAAGTTCACAGGCATTAGGATTGCCCTGGCGAGCATAAACATATGCTGGCTGCCCGTCGGAGAGTGTGCCGTTAAATGCCTGATCGAGCGCCTCGGCATCTGTATGAAGGTATGTAGTACTGCTATAAATTGGTTGCGATGTTGGCGTGCCTGCAAGCTCTGGCAAACGATGTCCCTGTCCTCCATGTACAAAAATGGTATCTAACGCCCAGGATGCAGACTCAGGTTGTTTCATGATGGCCCCTTTGAGTAGTATAAATGAAAGTTGTATATAATAGCTGTCACGAATAAAAGCAACAAATTTTGCCAGCTTCTTTCTGACGGCAACTCACTATGGCGTACAGAGCTTGTTGATATATTGCAATGACTCCACTATTTCCTCTGTAGAAGGCAGGTTCGCCTCATCCTCCGCGACCCATTGCTGATATAGCGCATTGTACCTATCCGCGAGTACGATGCTCGGTACAAGCGTTTTGGCCGCATCATCCCGGTATGTATAGCGTGTGATGACGCTTCCTTTCGGATCGGCCAGCAAAGGATAGGGCAGGTTGAGCGTTTCCTGTGCCGCCAGATTGGCAACAACCGTGTCTGGCGTGATTGCCAGGATGGCGCAATACTCTTCACGGAAAGTCGTATATTTGTGTGCGAAGGCACGGAGCAGTCCACGAGTCTCGTTGCTGGCAATGCTGCGCATAAAAAGCAGGACAAGGTGTTCGCGCTGTTTGTATGTCCACGGACTATGCGGCATACCATCAGCCCCCGGTAACGTGAATGATGGTATGATGTCGTCCCGTTGCAATTTAGGGATATATCCTTGTGTTTGTGCTTGCTCAGGTGGTCGGTTTGTGTCGGTCATGGGTTTCCTCATAATGATGTGAAAAGCGAAACAATTTGGACGCTACTAAAATTGTACCTCATAGTAACCACGCTTTGCGACCTTTGCAGGCGCAGAAGGGCAGGTTGTCAACGCCAGGTTAGAAGGCGTCGCTGCATAGCCATCTCGGCAATGCTTTGTGGCAGAAAGCTACCTCAGGACCATATCTTCGCTACTCTGGCACATATCATCGCCCAAATTTGGCGATATGCCGCGAAGGGTTCATCCTTGATGTTCATAGCTTGTAGTGGTATACTCAAGGTATGACACATATCCTCACAACGCTCTCAGTCTCTCACGTCGTGCAAGGAATCATCGTCGGCGGCGTGCTGGCGTTTCTCACGGCACAGATCATGATGAACGCGGTGGTGAAAACCATGACCACGACCGTCAACGGTTGGCGCACCACCACCAGATGCGGCCAGCCCGGTAATGGCATCCTCCTACGGGCCGCATGCGCCAGAACCTTGCCCGCCGTCAATGTGGCGCAAGAGGCGGCCTACTGGACGACGACCGTCGACAGTGCGGGACGGCGGCTCTCCGGCCAGCGCGAGTACGTCCTGCATTTTCCTGTCGGACAACTCCCGCCGAACAATGCCTTCTGGTCGCTGACCATGACCGATGTGGCCGGGTACATGGTGAGCAACTCCATCCATCGCTCCAGCGTCGGCTCTCGCTCCGGCCTCGTGCCCAACGCCGACGGCTCACTCGACATTGCTATACAGCGCACGGCTCCAGCCGGACACGAGTCCAACTGGCTGCCGGCACCGGCAGGCTACTTCAAGCTGATGTTGCGCGCGTATCTGCCCGGCCGTGCAGTCCTGGACGGCGAGTACCACGTGCCGCCCGTCATGAAAGTGCCATGAGATGAACAGGTTGATTCTGAAATACAAATATCCCATTACGTTCGCCATCCTGGCTGTCCTCGCCTGGGTCGTCTACAGGATTTTCTCAGGGGGGAGCGGGCTCATTGCGTTCGTCGTCGTGGTAGTCCTCGTCTGGGGACTCGGCACGTGCGTTTTCCTGTATTTTTGGCCGCCCATGACGTACAGTGCCTACAAACGAGCGATCGTTGTGCATGGGCTCGGCGGCGACCCCATCCCAGTCAATACACTGTACGCGGTGCCCACGCTTGCTTCGCCCGAGGTGCCAAACTCCAGCTTATTAGCAACAGGGACCAACGACGTACTCTACGTCGGCGGCTTGCTCGACCTCTCCAAAGGGCCGCAGGTTTTGCACGTGCCGGACATGGCGGGCCGGTACTACAGCGTGCAGTTCACTGATCCCTCCAACGGCACGAATTTTGCCTACGTCGGCACACGCACCACGGGAACCGGGGCTGGCGATTACCTCATGAGCGGGCCGGGCTGGAAAGGAACCGTGTCGCAGGCAATGACACAGATTGCTTCGCCGAACAAGTCGGCGCTCGTTATCGGTCGTGTCTTTGTCGAGAGCGACAGTGATCTCCCGATCGCCTACGGGCTGGCGAAGCAGATCCAGCTCACACCACTCAGTCACTGATACCCCTCTGTTTGGCTCTCCCGCACTTGCCATGATTTACAGCGAAGGTGCGAGCGAGAAAGCGACTCTTTTCTGCAAAGAGTAAAACTGGCGAGTTTTTGAGTCAATCTGTGTTTCGGGCGAAGTTATGCGCCTGGAAAACCAGTATTAACTCATCCATTCAAGCTCAAG
>DATGJV010000720.1:0-7793 GCA_035295005.1 Ktedonobacteraceae bacterium
GATCACTGAGAGAGCGCAGACCCAGATTCCAAAAATCTTCCGCGATAGACTTGCCAACACCAGGAATGAGCCGGAATTCTTTCAGAATGTCTTGTTTCTGTGTTTCGATCATTGGAAGCCTCTTTCACTTACTCTGAACGCAGAACGGGGGTAAAGGTAATGCCAACCAGCAAGCCTTCTGGCCCCAGAAGACGTGTCACTGTTTGTCCCCATGGCTCTTCCTTCGCCGCGACCAGCACGCGGTAGCCCTTGCTTTCTAACTCTGCTGTAGCAGCAGCCACATCATCAACATCAAACTCGATCCAGCCCTGAGGAACTGGCACATCAGCAGGCCAGTTTTCCGTTCCGAAACATGATTGGGCCGCAGCCGGGAGCGGCCATAGCGCGAAATGCTTTGTACCATCAAGATGCTCCGTGGAGAGATATGTCTCATCACCTTCCAGCGGTATTCCCAGCACCCCTCCGTAAAATGCCTGACTCGATTGCATATCTGCTACAATCGGCCCAAATCCCGCGACGAACAAAACCTTCATGGCTTCCTCCTTTACTAATTTGAACTATCTCCATGAGTTTGACCTTCTTTGAAGGAAAAGTTTGGATTATAAATGATGCCCAGGGAATTGCCAAACGGGTCAATAACCGACCCGATGCGAATATCGCCGCCAACATCTTGAATGGGATTTTGCCCGCTTGCCCCCAGTTCCAGAAGTCTCCTGTACGCGGCATCTGCATCGGCAACACCCCAGTAGGCTATAGGACCAGACGTTCCCACAGCAGCGCCGGGTTCCAGTCCAAGCTCAAAGCCGCCAACTTCAAAACCAACATAGAACGGCTCGTCAAAGTACGGCTGGATGCCCAGAACTGTACTATACCATGCCTTTGCCTGCGCAATATCTTTCGCCCCATAGATGACTGTCCTCAAACCTTGAAACATGTTTGTATCCTTTCCTTGCATACAGAGCTACTTTCTTAACGCTTCTAAGTTAAGTATAATAGCAAAGGCGGATAGAATCAGTCCGGGTTTGTGCGTATTTTTCCAGAAAGGCGGAAGTGAGATGTATCATCCGACGAGCCGTGTTCTCGCTGTGCTTGAACTGCTCCAATCCAGACAACACATGAGCGGCCCAGAATTGGCGAGGCGTTTGGAGGTTGATGAACGAACCGTGCGCCGCTATATTACGATACTCCAGGAAGTTGGTATTCCTATCGAAGTAATTATTGGCCGCTACGGTGGGTACAAACTTCGTCGCGGTTTCAAACTTCCACCTTTGATGTTTACCAATGACGAAGCTCTTGCCCTTACACTGGGCTTACAGGCCGTCCAAAAGATGGGGGTTCACTCGATAGCCCCTGCGATTGAAGGGGCTATGGCGAAAATTGAGCGCGTCTTGCCCGACGATGTGCGTCCGCGTATCCAGGCCATTCATGATATGCTCGTGGTTGATATCAACTCACCGGACACGCAGGTAAAACTCCCAATTCTGGAGGGTATCAGTACAGCAGCCCAGCAGTGCCGCCAAATACTGTTAAGCTACAATACAGAACATGGTGAGACAACCGAGCGCATCATAGACCCATATGGTGTTGCCTGTCATAACGGACGGTGGTACACAGTCGGCTACTGTCATTTACGCTCGGAAGTGAGAATATTTCGTTTAGACCGCATAGAACAGGCACAGATGCAACAGGAGGTGTTTATCCGTCCACCTGACTTTCATTGCTTGCCCTATATTATCCAATCGGTTGCTGCCATTCCAGATACGTGGAATGTAGAAGTGCTGTTAATGATACCATTAGAGGAAGCCCGTTCAAAAGTTCCAGCAATGCTTGCAACGCTGGAACAGCATCCACAGGGAGTCATCCTGTACGCTTCTATTGCCAATCTAAATTGGATGGCGCGTTTCCTCGTTGGCCTGGATTGTTCGTTTATTATACGCCGACCAGCTGAATTGAGAACTACCCTTCAGGAGCTTGCCGGAGAAATGAGTTATCTGGCTCAATGGATGTCTGACTGATAACACTGCTGGCCGGTACTATTTTCAGGTTACCACGCTTCCGATACAACCAGAAAATGAGACTTGCCATCAATAGAAACAGGATCATCATGCCAATGATTGATATCACCAGTTTTCCAACACCGCCGACCGCCTGGGGATCGAGGAAGAAGTAGGGATACCATAGAGCAAAAGGACCTCGTACTTCGGTGTAGATCACAAAAACAAGGGGGAATATCAACCATGCCCTGAGCATTGTCCCATAGGACTTCGTCATGGGATCGCCTACAATTAACCAGTCAATCAATAATCCCAGCGGGACGAGAAGATGCAACAAGAAGTTTGCTATCTCGCCGGTCACGGTCGGAATCGGGATATCTACCAGCAAGGTCCAATAAACCAGAATTGTAGTGCTACCGGCAACCAGCAATGCTCCCTTGATTTCCGGCTGATCGCCCCACCAACGCGCTTGCCCCATGATTTGCGAGCGAAATGCAAGCACAAACCAGATAGTGATAAACAAATTGGTAAGAATCGTGAAGTAACTGAAGAAGTTGACAATAAGAGAGAGGTGGGTAAAATACCCTGGTCGGGTCATTTCTGTAGCAATCCCTTGCAATATGAGACCAGCGATTCCAGGTAATGCCCATCCCAGGCGGAATCGAATAAGGCCCGTGTTCATATCCACGAGATTCTTCTCCTTCATGCTATTCCTGTAGATAGCATCGTACAAGCAAATGCCACAACTTATAAAAAACTGCTCGACCATAAATGTAGCATATGCTCTTTGTTCTCTGCAAATCATCGCCAATTGGAAATTATCGAAGCAACGGACCATCATCGCCTATGAGGTGGAAGGCCCCCCAGAAATAGGGATGAACATGATATGGGCGATTGGAAGTACGTGCCTGTGCAATAAAGGCACGTTGAGCGCCCGCAAGTGCGGCGGCTTTGCTGAATTCGCCCAGCAAAGCTGAGTAGAACATTTCCATCAATTTGGCGCTACTGGCATCATCCACTTTCCAGAAAGTTGGCAGAAGAGAGGCGGCTCCGGCGTAGAGAAAGCCGCGCCCCAGGCCAATCACTTCATCTACTCCCCCGACAACGGCGCGTCCAGTCTCGCAGGCGCTCAAGGTGACGAGCGAGCAGGATGAGAGATCGAGATTGAATACTTCGATGGTACTCAACTGGCGGTCTGCCAGGCGAATATGCGAAAAGTTGGGGGCGTCAAGCCGGAACATACCATGCGCCGCGATATGTACAATAGGGCTGTCCTTGCCGGATTGCCACAGAAGCGACGAGCTTGCAGCCTCGTTAATGGCTGGCGACGCGCCCAATTGTTGCGCGACTACTTGTGCTTCTTGCACGGCAAAAGGAAGCCGCCCATTGTCTGAATAGCCCAGCACAATGGAATTGCTGAGCGGCAATCGCCTGGTCTCACTACGTTGACCACGCTCACGACAAATATCGAGCAGCGCGGCAGCCGGGAGATAGGAAACGTTCAGACGCTCAATCAGAAACTGCACGCCATCGAAAAGGCAGTGAAATGGGAGATAATGCAGGATACCAAATGGCACAACGATCAGGCGTTCAGACGAATTCAGCAGGTGTGAGACTGGTTTGAGCAACAGGTCATATAACCTGCTCAAGAGGCCAAGCCCATTCTCCTGCAATCCCGCAAAAACTTGCACGCGATCTTCCGCGCCCGCTGCCTGGGCCACGAGGTCAAGATTGACACGCCAGAGGGAGAGCAAACGCTCAAGCCTGGGTACCGCACCAACTTCGCAATGAACCTCGACGCCGCTACGGGTCAATTGAAAAATGTAGAGGTCTTGATCGGCAATGGCATATTCCAACATCAATGTGCCTCGCTCAAGTTTGGGGAAAAGCGAGGTCACAATACTGTTTGTCCAGTTTGAACGTCGCACTACAAGATCGCCTACCGCACGTAATTGCCTCTGCTCTAGCAATTGTTCGATACGGCGCTCGCGTGCCTGCATCTCTTTACGGGCCTTTATGGGGCCAATAGAGCGGATACGCATCACGGCAGTATCGCTAAGGTTGGCCTCGTTCTCGGCCTCGTAAACGATAGAGCTATACCACGCCTGCTCCTCACGCAGTTTTGCCAGGTCTTCGAGAATTGCCTGGTCCGCCTTGTTCTCTGCTCGCAAACGAATATCTATATTGTTGCGCAGGTAGTCGCCCAGAACCTGTGATTTTGCCTTCTCAACATAAATCAACGCTTGCTCGGTATTGCCGCGCTTGAGTGCAAGGATCATCGCTCGTTGATAGATTACCCCTTTATCCTCAAGGAAACTGGTACGCTCGTCCAGCACAAGACGGCTCTGCAAGTCATCAATACACTGGATGGCACGATCATAGTAACGTGCTGCGGCATCCAGGTCGTCATGGCTTTCAGCAATGCGACCGAGCAGATAATCGCAGCGGTACTTGAGATCGAGTATGCCCTGCCCTTGAGCAATATCCAGCGCCTGATCACAGAGTTCCCTGGCCGTGACCGTATCATTCATCTGTTCGGCAATTCGTGCTTGCAGCAAGGCGGTACGGGCAAGCTGGGGCAAGGCTTCCTGTTCCGCGAAGGTATCGGCAACCAGGAGCGCCTCGCGTCTGCTTGCCTCCCATTGACCATCGGCAAAATAAAGTTCTGCCTGTTGCAAGCGCACAAGTGCAGCAAGGGCAATAAATCCGCCTTCTTCCAGGATATCGCTGGCCTCCTGCAACATTTCATCAGCGTCGGAGTAATTCCCTTCCAACATAGCCGCCTCGGCCTGATACATCAACGTATGAGCAAGGTTTTTATTGTTGTGCGAGTTGCGAAAATACGCAACTGTCAGGCCAGCAAGTTCATAGGCTTCATGGGCGCGATTCAAACGCACAAGGCAGTTGCATATTTGTTGCGCGACTTCAGCAGCTTGATAGTCCAGTGAATACTCTTGAAAAATTTCGCGGCTCCGATTGAACAGCGATAGGGCCTGGCTATAACGCCCCTGTGCAGCGTAAATCTCGGCAATGTTGAGCTCTTCCCGCGCAACCGCGATCTCCTGGCCGTGGGTAACAGCAAAAAAGGAACGCGCCTGTTCGTGAAGCGCCACGGCCTCGCGAAACTTGCCTTGCGCGGCAAGGGTAATCGCTTTATTGGCACGCGCACGAGCGATATGCAAGTCTACACCGTCACCTTGTAAGGCGTAGGTTTCGATGGCACGATCGAACAGGCGCAAGGCCGAGTCGTATTGTCCCAGCTCGTAGTTGATGATAGCAGCATTGACATCTATTTGACCGGCACGCAGTAATTTACCATAACGCATGAAAATTTCATGCGCCTTTGCCGTATCACGCAAAGCCTCGGTGGTACGATTAAGTTGCAGACACGCACTGACGCGCCCGATGCGTGTTCGCGCCCAACCAACCTCGTCCCCAACCTCCAAAAACTCCTCACCGGAGGCATCGAAAAAGGGCAAAGCTTCTTCATTACGGTCCATGCGGCGTAAGGCTTCGGCACGTGCCATCAGCCCGAGGGCATGGTACGCTTTATGACGGGTAATATCGCCAATGGCAAGTAGATTGCCCGCCAGAATGAGGGAAAGCTCAGGATTTTTGTTCCACTGGCGGTCTGCTTCACGCTTAATGAGTTCGACAAGGAGCAAGGTCGTGGAGGTATCAAGTAAGGGTACATGCGTTTGTAACACATGTCGTCCTTCCTTCTCGCTTTTATGCAGCAGTAGCGCAACCAGTTCTTGAGGCGTCATAAACACAATGCTTTGTTATAAAAACGTACAGCATGTTTGACATAGCGTAAAACATGCTGCGTTACTGTGACACATACTGTACGTTGTACAAGATAGAACACACAACTGGCATTAATCCTGGAAGGCAACCGGCAATTCATCTATCACAATCGTGCTTTCTGGGAACTGCAATTCCAGCGAATATGTTGCTGGCGCGACAGATGAAAAGACGAAGTTACCAAGTTCATCAATGCTTTGCCTGTACTGCGCATCGGTCTGAGAAACAAGCTGCACCGGAACCCCTTGCAGCGATTCCAGGGCAACATCTTTACGAGTAACAAAACCGATAAGTTGCAATGCATCTCTGCGACTCGTTCCTCGATCAACCTGAACAGAGATACTGATATCTTCCGCTGTGTAACGACGCGGCCATAATGCGGCCTGTGCCGACTCACCACGTTGGAAGGCCAGACGTGGCGCGGGCGGCATCAATGTCGCGGCAATACGGCGTATACCTGCACGTGACCGTTCACGCACATTATCAAGTACACGCTTTACATCCTGCACAGGATGATGATTATTTGAGGAGGCTGCCAGAGGCACAGAAACAGCTACCTGCGGCACAGGTTCAGCCAGCATCGGATCATTCGCAAGGAACTCGGTCAAGCTTGCCACTTCTGCCGCACAATGCATACACATATTCAGGTGATTTCGGACGGCGGCGCTAAGTTCCTTGCTCAGCATGCCTGACTCGTATTCACCGAGTACATGAGTGGGCGGACAATCCCGGCGAAAGAGCTTGCTCGACAGGGTAAGTTCCAGACGGCGATACTCCCCTAACCGGTTCGCACAGTATTGACATGTTGTAAGATGCTGTTCGACGAGCGGTCGCACCTGCTCTCCCGCGAGGTAGGCAAACAGTTCCTCGTCATGAATAGCACCCGGTTCAAGACACTCCATGAGCGTTTCCTTTAGATACAAAAGTTGCGAGTAGATACTTTACGGTACGATGACGACTCTCCCCAGCGCCGCCAGTATACTGTTAACTACTCATGGGATTTTCTTATCCTCTTTACCTCAATAAACGCGATACATTCCTCTTTTAGCACTCATGTACAAACGCTGAGATAAATTACCTATGCCGCGCTGCAATCATGAATGCTGATGCTTCAATAATAATTGCAGCCGACGATTACGCCGCAAACGCTCCAACACATTGCGTTTAATGCGGTACACATCGTCAACGGTTGGGAACATGCGCCGATTTTGATTGCTGATCTCGCTGGGTTTCATGCCGTGAATATAGGCAAGATAAATAAGCAGACGTTCGTCTTCACCGTTCAATTCTTCCTGGATCACCTGCCAGAGGCCCTGCGCGGAAATAGTGGCGACGACGTCATCGGCGGGATCGTCCGAGGCAGGTTCATGTTCAATTAATTCCAGCGTCTCTTCGTACTGGCGTGATTGCCGCGCACGCACCTCGTCGGCTACGACGCTATGGACGCACATTTTGAGATATTTTAAGATGGCTGCCAGTGAATCAAAATTGTCCATCTTCGCGGGAGTGAGCGCCTGTGAAAATTTGGCGAACGCGGCGTTCACTAACGGCGCACTGCCATCCTGCCCTAACATGGGGGCTGCGCTCTGATGCTGCGTCACCCACGTCAGCACGAGCGGCGCATATTGCGAATAAATACATGCCCACGCATCATCATCTCGTTTGACAATTGCCCGCCGAAATAATTCCAGGCAAAAACGATCATTCGAAACACTCTGTTTGAGAAATTTATTGGTTTCTTCAGAGCAACACCGCGCCAGTTCGTTGATTGAGAGCGTCTGGGGTGGTGGACTCTGATTATTTTGTGAATGTTGTGTCTGTCGTGTTTGCTCCGACGCGCTATCACCCAATCCGCTCAGGTTCAATGGTGAGCCGCTGGACTGAGAACGGTTTCGAGACTCCATTGACTATCGCTCCCTGCTTCCTATTTACCAGATATCCCTGGATGCCTACGCAGTATAGCACGATATATATTCGCATACAAGTTTAAATGAC
>DATGJV010000721.1:0-11497 GCA_035295005.1 Ktedonobacteraceae bacterium
ACCGACGCATAAGGCGGAACTTCAGCACCTACTATTTCAAAGTCCAGATCAGGCATTACGCACTTCCTCCCTCAACCTGACTACCTACTGTTTGAGATTTTGCCCGTATCGTGGTGAAATAGTCGTCAATCGCTTTCCAGACCTGCTCGCCACCGCTCAACCCGCGCCAGGACATGCGAATCATACCAACGAGTTGGTAACAGGCGTCAATAGGCACGATGTAATACTGATGCGCATGCTTGACGCGATTGATCAGCAATGCCTCCACATCTGGTTCCAGATTATTGAGGATAGGATTGTTCGCGGCCAGTACTTCCCAGTTTTCCAGGTTCAATAAAGACTCCGTTGCCCCGGCGGGACCGGGATAGAAGGCAGTGACGCGCCCGGCGGGGGTATTGCGAAAGATGTAGACCATGTTGACGGGAATCATCAAGGCGTCCCATTGCTCTTCTGTCATATGGAAATCTGGTAAGAACAGGTAACGTTGCGGCAAGAGGCGATACTTGCCTCCAGCAGCGCCCTCACGTCCAAAGAGCAGAGAACAGGCGTTGCAAGCACATAACACCGTATGATTGCTCAACTCCAGCAAGTGGCGATGTTGCGGCGCAATCGTCTCACTACATAATTCACAGCGTTCCATGACTGGGCGGGCCGTGGCTGGTTTTCTCTCCTGGGTAAACTGGCGTAACGCCTGCATAGGAACAGCGGTGCGCCCGTTGTTATCGTTGGCAGGGGATGATGCAGACATGGCTACTCACCTCACCTTACAGGAGCTGATAGACCACTCGACGTCGGTTGCACAACATTGTGTCCATTCTGGGTATCCTTTCGTCGGCGGGGCATAAACATCACAGGTTTGCTTTGTGGTTGCGGCGCATCAGTCGCATCTTCAATCGCTACACCTTCCAGGTCCGGGGCTGCTTTATAGATTGCCTCTTCAATCGTTGTTTTGAGCGTGATCGTCGAGGCACCACAGCCGTGACAGCTGCCCTCAAGGCGCAAATAGGCAATACCGTTTTCGAGACGCACGAACTCGACGTTGCCGCCGTGCGACTTGAGATAGGGTCGCACCTCAACCAGTGCCTCAGCAATGCGCGTCTCCAGACTGCGTGGATGCAGATCGTGCAGCATGAACAGGGATGCTACGAGATCATCACTGGCAAGTGCGTCAATCAAACCTGTATCGCGTGCTACCATCTGTTCCGTCATTTCGAGTATGCGTGCCAGTCCCTCACCATACATATCGAGGAGTGCCTGAATCAATTCCTCAGTCGTGGCACGGGCATACGCATCAGGAAACGTGGCAACTTCCTGTAACAGCGTTTCAATACGTAGCGCCCGCTCCTGGTGTTCCTGCAAGTCTTGTTGCATTGTACATTCTCTTCCTTCCCTTTATTGTTCACCACCGATTCGTATCAAGTTAGCTATCCTGCCGTGGTTTGGCAGAATAGCTAACCCAATCTGGGCTACGGTGTTACGCCAAAGGTTGGCGAATGGACAACTTGCAGTTCTTTCCCTTCACCGAGATACATGTGAACACCACATGGCAGGCAAGGGTCAAAGCTGCGCACGGCCCGCATGATATCTATGCCCTTGAATTTGTCTGGCCCATTTTCTTCAAAGATGGGTGTATTTTGCACGGCATCTTCGTAGGGACCAGGAGTGCCATAGATATCGCGCACGCTCCCATTCCACGGAGTCGGCGGGTAAGGATGATAATTGGCAATCTTCCCATTCTCGATGACCATGTGATGGGAAAGGACACCACGTACCGCCTCGTGGAAGCCACAGCCAATGGCCTCCTTCGGTACGGTGAAATCGTTCCACGTTCTGGTGTGACCGGCATGTAGCTCGGCGAGCGCCTTATCCATACAATGCAACGCAACGGCGGCGGAGTATGCCTGGAAGTACGTGCGTGCGCGATTACGCTCGATAGCGTTGCTCCACTGCGGTACCTTCCACTCAAACTCTACCTCTGGTTTCGTAGCTGTTTTTGGCAGACGGATTTTCACACTGTGTCCTGTGGCCTTGATATAGCCGCCCAGGTCTACTATGCCAGCCAGAGCCGTCGTCCATAGACGAGCGATAGCGCCGCCGCCGGTATCGAGAGCGAGGTAGTCACCAGTGCGCTTGTCATACCAGCGTGGGGACATAGTCCAGCTATACGCCCCATCGAAGTCGCGTTTCTGCGGCTTTGGAATCGTTGTCTGATTCCACGGATGGCGTTTGTCCACGGGGTTGCCGAGCGGGTCGCGGTCAACGAATGTTCTTTCGTTCTGCCAGTCGTCGTAATATGAGTGGCCGAGTAGAATGCGTATGCCCAGATTGATATCAACCAGGCTCGTTGTTACCAGTTCATTGTCCACAATCACACCGGGTGTGACAAACATCGCACGCCCCCATTTGTCCATTGTGCGATAATCGTAGTCACATACTTCAGGGTCCTGGAACGATCCCCAGCAACCGATCAAGGTGCGGCGATATCCAACCATTTCGTAACCAGGTAGCGCCTGATAGAAGAAGTCGAACAGGTCATCATGCAAAGGAACCATCTTCTTCATGAATTCGACATAACGCATCAGACGGACCAGGTAGTCGGTGAATAATTGGATACTGGCGACGGTGCCAACTCCGCCTGGATAGAGCGTCGAAGGGTGAACGTGGCGTCCTTCCATCAAGCAAAACTTTTCGCGAGTATAACGACTTACCTGAAGTCCCTCAAGGTAAAGTTCGCCGGTGAAAGGATTGAACGCCCGCATGATGTCGCCGATAGTGCGATAACCATGCTCGCTTGCATGCGGAGCCTCTGTTTTATTTGCCTTCTCCAGCACGCTGGGATTCGTCTCTTTGACCATCTGCTCACAATAGTCAACGGCGACCAGGTTTTCCTGGAAGATGTTGTGGTCAAACATATACTCGGCGGCCTCACCGAGATTGAGAACCCACTCACCTAAATTAGGCGGTTTGACTCCATAGGCCATGTTTTGTGTATAGACCGAGCATGTGGCGTGATTATCACCGCAGATGCCGCAGATACGGCTGGTGATAAAATGGGCATCACGCGGGTCTTTTCCTTGCATAAAAATGCTATAGCCACGGAAAATGGATGATGTGCTATGGCACTCCGCTATCTTGCGGTTTTTGAAATCAATCTTGGTGTAGATACCCAGGCTGCCTACGATGCGTGTGATCGGGTCCCACGACATCTCGACAAGCTGTGAAGGCGGAGTTGGGGTATCTTCTCGTCTAACTTCGGTAGCCATGATACTTCCTCCTGTAGAGCATCCGTAATGGATACCCTTCTAAACGTGAAGAACGTCGAATCAGGATCACCACCGGGGTTGATAACCGGTAGCAAGTTCTTTACCCTTGTGCCGCCAGGATGGCTCTTTGTTCACCGTTTTGTTCGTAATCTTGCGCAAATTTCTGATAACGGTACCATAGACGCCTATTGCGGTAGATGAAAGTTTAGCGCCAGGGGGCTCATCCATAAAGGGCATGAACTTATCGGGGAAGCCGGGCATCGTACACCCAATGCAAATACCACCCACATTCGGACAACCGCCAATGCCAGCCATCCAACCACGTTTGGGTACGTTACAATTCACGACAGGTCCCCAACATCCCAGCTTCACGAGGCACTTTGGCGAGTCATACGTAGTGGCGAAATCTCCTCCTTCGTAGTAACCGGCCCGATCACAGCCTTCGTGGACGGTTCTCCCAAAAAGCCATGTTGGTCGCAGATATTCATCCAAAGGGATCATCGGGGCTAAACCTGCTACCTGGTAGAGCAGATAGAGCAAAGTCTCCATGAAGTTGTCTGGCTGCACAGGGCAACCTGGAACATTGACAATCGGAAGCCCTGCTTTGGATTTCCAATTCCAGCCGAGATAGTCAGCAAGGCCCATTGCGCCGGTGGGATTACCTTGCATCGCATGGATTCCACCATAGGTAGCACAAGTACCTGCAGCGACTACCGCCAGTGCTTTGGGTGCCAGGCGGTCAATCCACTCGCAAGTCGTAATGGGCTGACCACTTACAGGATCGGTTCCCAGGGCTGCCCAGTAACCCTCTTTCTTGATTTTCTCGTTAGGAATAGAACCTTCCACCACGAGTACGAAGGGGTCAATTTCTCCCCGTTCAGCTTTATACCACCATGTCATAAAACTGTCACCACCAAGTTCAAAAGCGAGGACGGGGTTGTGCAGATGAACTTTAGGAAGGCCGGGGATAGCTCCCAACAGTACATCCTCAATGCTCGGCTGTGTCGCTGCTGTGATGGAGATCGTATCACCATCGCAGCCCAATCCAGCTGTTATCCAGAGGATGTGGACTTCCTCCACATTCGATCTGGTTGCCATGATTTACCTCCTTGAGCAATAACTGCCAGTGGTCCGTTGAGTAAGCGTACTCAGAAAAACCGCAAATGTAATCAACGGCAGACGCGCTAACATAACGATAAAAGGGGTACCATGAGGCAACAGCCGCCTCCAATAAAGTGCGGGTTACGTAGGACAACATAGCATCCTACTGTAAATGTGGTAAAGAGCGGACACAAAAGAGAACGAAGGTCTGGTACATGCATCTATCAGCGATGTGTGCCTGGCGTCGGTGTCGTCTCCGTCACACTACTCTTTGACGTATTGTACATCTAAAGCAGCTATATGTCTAAGTCAGCAATATAAGTACATTGGATTATTGCTGACCTTATTCTTTGTATTAAACATATAATACGTCTACAAGTCTAATACGTCTGATTTTGCCTTTCAGATTACATTTGACTTACCAAAATAAGACACTCTGTATCTGAACTCTCCCTTTCCGGTCGCTACCCTGGAATTATTACTTGCCGGATTGCAATCACTTCTTGCATGATTGGCATGCCTTTCCTGACAAAGAGTCTATCAGATATTGTACAATACCTTCTAAAGTGAGATCAGATAGCAAAGATTACAGACTCACTGAGATGATAATGCTGATTCTTCTCAGGCACAAAGCTGTATTGAAGTATCTATTTTTGGAGAAGACGCCATGCCACGCGCTATAGACTTTCATGTTCACCTGCCAACGGTAGAGTTTATGCAGGTTACGCTTGGCCCATATGCCAGAGCTGCAGAGCGATTTTTTCGCACTGAGGTCAAACTAAAGGATATTGAGCAGATAGCCGCCGATTATGCGGAGCTAGATATGATTGGCGTACTGCTCGCCTGGGATGCAGAGACAGCAACCGGACTTCCTCCTCTGGGTAATGACTACGTTGCGGCAATTGTACAACGCTACCCGCAACAGTTCATCGGTTTTGCTAGCGTAGACCCGCACAAAGGGAAGGCCGCTGTCAAAGAGATGGAACGCGCTATCAAAGAACTGGGACTGGCTGGCGCGAAATTTCACCCAGGGGTGCAGGCATTTTATCCCAACGATCCAACCTTTTACCCCTTGATGGAAAAGATTCAGGAACTCGGCGTACCGGCACTCTTCCATACCGGCACCAACGGCCTGGGGGCTGGCACACCGGGTGGAATGGGTATCAAGCTAGACCACACCCGTCCTATATATCTGGACTCTCTGGCAGCCGATTTTCCCAGCCTGACCATCATTGGAGCGCATCCCTCCTGGCCCTGGCACGAAGAGATGATCGCCGCTATGCAGCATAAAACGAATATTTTCAATGATCTCTCCGGCTGGTCTCCGCGATACATCCCTGAAACACTGCTACGTGAGGCGGCAACGCGCTTACAAGATCGCTTCCTCTTTGGCTCAGATTATCCCTTCATCACCCCACAACGCTGGCTGAAAGATTTTGAGACTCTCGACTACTTCAAACCAGAAGTAAAGGAAAAGTTGCTGTGGCGCAACGCCCAGAAACTGCTGGCACATACTACCGTCGGGCAAATGAACTTCTCATCTTAAACATTGCTTGCTTCGCTAGTTTCTAGAGATTGCACATCTGCCTGACCCGCAATAGCCAACCTGGGCAATGCTGCTGAAATACATTGACACAGCCTTGCTTTAACCTTATACTGAGCATCACACAGCAACATACAGAACCATTGGATGATTGTGCAAGGAGAAGGGTACAACTTATGTCATTTACCGCAGATGAATTACAATCCTTCAACGATATTCTTGACAGGAAGCTTTCTGCTCATCGTCGAGAAATGGAACGCCTTTTTGACCAGCGCCTCAACAAGTTTCGCCGGGAAGTTGACCAGCGTCTCATTGCTGCCCAACAAGAAGTTATTCGTGTTCTGGCTCAGAAGCTAGATGAGCAACAGAGCGGCATGACAACCATTCTCCAGCAACAACTGACAGATGCACAGATGAAAATTGCACAAACCGTGAGCCAGGAAGTGAGGCAACGGCAAACCCAACAACAGCCAGAAATAGAACACACAGAACACATAGCGGGAATCATAGACCGTTCCCTGGCGGCACAACTGCTTGCAATTGAAGAGCTGCTCAATCAGCGAATGGTTTACCAGACGTCTGATGAGGTGTCGCTGTCAATGGTCGGCGGTGAACATGGTCCACAATTTGAGGCCATCGAGTTGCAGACCGAACTCCCCTGGGAAGATTTAATGGAGGTATTTGGAAAGGCACTCGACGACCGTTTCGTTGCGCTAGGTGACAGAGCGCAAACGGCTACCCAGCACCTGGAACACCAACTTTCATCACGCATCTCTGCCTTGCAACACCAACTTTTTGATGAGTTAGCGCATCTGCAAGTTCACTCCTATGGAGGCAACCTGACTAATGTCCAGGAAGTGTTCCAAAGCATCGAGCAATTAGAACACGTTATTGAATCTATGCAGGTTGCGATGACGGCAAATCACGCACTACTCTCCAATAGACTGTTTCATCACCAGCAATTGCCTCTTGAACGTGCCCATCCCGCTCATCCCACCCAGACGACGCATCCCGGCGGCAATACAGCTTCGGTACAAAGCCCAAATGGCATGAGCGGCACGTTGCCACGACCAGCAAAAGAACGCCAGTAGTCGTGATGAAAATGGGTAGGGACAGCTTGAGCCCGTCCGAACCTCCTATCTACCATTCTGTATATTGTAGAAGCAGGATGCGGACGGGCTCAAGCTGCCCCTACCTTCCTCAAAGTAGTGGGAATGCGTTATAATTATACCAGTTACAGAATACTGCGACTATCATGTTTGAAGGAGTGCGAGCATGCCAATTGAAGAAAGCTTCCCTATAGCTGCTTCTGTTCATCCAACATTTGAATTAGGCCAGGAAGTGCTTGATAAAGATGGCAAACGACTTGGCAAAATACAGGCACGGTTTAGCAACTATGTGCTTGTCGAGCGCGGTGGGCTATTTGTAAAAGCGTATTATGTCCCTCACAGCGCAATTCGCGATACTACGAAAAATATCATTCTGCTATCGTTAAGTGAAGGGGATTTGAAACGCCAGGGACTGAATAGCGTTCCCGAGGACTTGTACAATGATACACCAGAACATGGTGTACCAGATGTCAGTGGAGTCGCACAATTTGCTCGTGGTCCGCTTTCACCTGCGGAAACAGGCCACTACAACTATGGTCGGCGTTGGCCCGGTATCAACACCGATGCCAGTGGCTCCTATCATCGCGATGAGGTCTTACCAAAACCCCAGAAGTTTGTGCGCGAGGAAATCTTTACCACCGATCTGCCCATTGAACCACGAGATACTAGCTCTAATTGATGATCACCCACGAGCGACCAGGTGCGCAGGAAAACTCCTCGGACGATGGAAGTCCCTCTCAGGTACCATCGTCCGGGAGAACCGCCTCACAGAGGTAACAAACGGTATGCAATAATAGACAAAGAAAGCGAGAAACAGGCAGAAAGGAAGTGCCTTCCAATGCAGCATACTCAGACGCCAGAACCTTCCCCCGCTCAGTCCAATCAGCCTTCGCACGGCCCCCGAACCGCTGCTATTGTCGCGCTAACCATCGTCCTTGTCGTGGTCTTAGGTATCGGGCTGTTTGCAGGCTGGGTATTTGGCACCAGGACTACAGGATCTCCAGCTACCGCCCGGCCAGGCACCAGCGGAAGTTCAGCGATTCCACCTGTGAGTGGCGGAAACCTCCAGGCTGTGCGAGAGGCTGTGGTGGCGAAAGTACGGCCAATGGTCGTACAGATTAACGTTGTCACCGGACAGGGTCAAGGGCTCGGTTCAGGTGTCATCATTGATCCCCGTGGGTACATCATCACCAACAACCACGTGGTGCAGGGTGCGCAGCACCTCGAGGTGCTGCTGTTCGATGGCGTGATGGTGCCTGCGCAACTGGTTGGAACCGATCCTCCCGACGATCTGGCTGTGGTGAAAGTCACCCCACCAAAAGCTGGCCTGTCTGTGGCAACGCTCGGAGATTCTTCCCAGTTACAGGTTGGGCAGGACGTTCTTGCGATTGGCAACCCCCTCGGAATCACCCAGACCGTCACGAGCGGGATCGTTAGCGCACTTGATCGTGTGGTTGGCACGATCCCCGATGCCATTCAGACCGATGCAGCCATCAATCCAGGCAATAGCGGTGGTGCTCTGGTCGATTTGCAAGGTGAGGTGGTCGGGATTCCGACTGCCACGGCCATTGATCCACAATTTAAGACCCCGGCCAATGGCGTCGGATTTGCGGTCCCTTCCAACCGGGTGAAGTTCATCGCGCCACAACTCATCCAGACAGGTGCCGTCACTCACACCGGGCGGGCTGCACTGGGTATCACAACGACGACGGTTGACGAAACCCTGGCGGCCCAGCGCCAGCTGGCTGTTACGCATGGTGTTCTCATTGTGAGCGTAGAGCCGAACAGTGCAGCAGCCAGAGCGGGCTTACAGCCAGGCGATGTGATAGTGCAACTTGGGGAACAGATGGTGAACGATACCGCAGCACTTGCAGACGCACTCCTCCACAGCAACCCTGGAGATACCGTCTCGGTACATGTGTATCGGGACAAGCAAGTCATGACCGTATCTGTGACCCTTAGTGAGTTGTCGTCTGGAGGATGATGGCTCTCCACTGCTTCTATCCTCTGATCACATCGCTGTGTTCAGGAAGACCAACGAAGCGATGCCTCCTGAGGTTATTGCGTGACAGCAACGTCAGATATCCTCTGATTATAGACTCGGCAAAGGGACGCAGGGGTTCCGTTGGTGCAACCACCTTCCACGACCGCTCTCCTGGCAGATCAGCAGGCAACGTCATGACCTCCATTCCGAGGATATTCATCACCTGCATATTCCGTTGTGCCAGGAGCTGGTGAGGGACATAGGAGAAGAGTGGATCTTCCACCTCGGCCAGTTGCTGCTCGATCTGGCTGCGAGCGTGTCCATAGTGGATACAGGCGACTTGCACTTCACTGATCAGGTCATCCTCCGGCAAAGTAAAGATGCTGTCTAAGGCCTGGATCAGATTCATGTCCCGGTTGAGCAAGACCAGACGACCATGCACGAGACGTTGCAGCAGACCTTCATCGGCCTGGCCTACGGTTCTCGCCTCCTGAATCTGGCGCGTGAGGTCAGCAAAGGGCAGCCCACCCAATTTGCGCTGCAGAAATGCGACTACAGCAGCAGTCTCTCTCGCTTGCCATCCCTGTAGAAGAAAGAGGCACTGCTGGCCCTCGTAGCGTCCAATGTTCGCATATACACTCAGAATGCGTTCCTTACATTCGCAGACCCAGAGGGCATGCAGATAGTGAACTGTCTCAGCTACTGGAAATGCAGCGAAGCGCCGCTGTCCATGCACTTCCTGAACGAAGTGAAAATTTGCCTCAAATTCGGGTTGTAGCTGTTCAAAGGCGGCGAGCTTCTGCTTCGCCAACGCCTCTCCTGCCAATGTTCCTCTCATGATGATCTCCTATTGTACAGGTATTTCCTCTTAGACCCACATCAGACGATAGCGTAACAGTGCGCCAACGCCGCCCATCAGTTGGAGGAGTTCATGACCTGCTACTATATCCACTTCGGCACCAGAAAGGGTTGCCAGGCGCACGAGATCATTACGCTCTTGCTCACCCAGTTGAGCCTCCTCAGCCAGCACCAGTACCTCTCCTTGCCCCTGCTCAAGCGCATCGCGTGTTTCTTGTTGTCCGATCACGCCAAGTCCCTGCTCACGTACCGCTTCCACGAGGCGGTCCGCTCGTGCATGGGACTCTTCCTCTTCCACCTGCTCCAGGATCGGTGCGATCTCTTGTAGCACTTCATGGCGCGGCGTCCGAATATCCAGGCGTAGGATCTCCTCCTGAATGAGCGGTTCGATCTGCGGAGACAGAGCGCGATGGAGGAGGGGAATCGCCACGGCATCCCCTGCCAGGATCACTCGTGAGGCTCCCTCATGAGTCACCAATTCTTCCAGTGCGGCGGCAGCTTCTCGTGCGAAAGCCTCGCGTTGGTTCTGCACACGGCGCTGGTACTGCGCATGATTGAGTCCGCCCGTGTTGCGCTGGCGCGAACCAAACGGGTCTCCCTGTGGGCCGACCACCTCATCCAGAAAGCCTCTGCGTGTCACAAACAGGCGTGTCATATTCGTATCCACCAGTGCTACCACGACCGTCTCCTGCTCATCTACCAGGCGAGCCAACTGAAACAGATCGGGTACTGGCTCCAGGGCCACCAGGTTCTCAAAAGGTACTCCGGTTTCGATCACCTCAAACAAGTCCTGGCTGTTGCATGCGAATATGGCAACGCCCTGGAGCCATGCACCTGCATGCTCATCCAGATAGTGCTGCACACGGTTCGCATCAATGCGGAAATTGTCCAGTGCTGCCCCACGCGGTAGCAGGGTTTTTTCAATCTGGCGAAAGCGATCTGTAAATACCACCTGAGATGGGCGAATCGCCGGGCTTCCGCCATGCGGACGCATATTCAGATACACACTCAGGACGAGGGCGTCGCCTGAATCAAAATTGGACAGTTGTCGTAGAAGATCACGAACTTGCTGCATGATTCTTCCCCTTTCTGTGCTACATGAGATACCGCCTTTATGCGTGTTCGGCAGCATCGGCTTCGGTTTTGGTCCGATGAACCGTGCCAGGTGCATGTTCCGGCGGCGCATACACGGTGTACAGTTTAAGATGACTTGTGCCTGTGTTGATGAAATTGTGCGTTGTTCCTGCTGGGACAAAGCACAGGCTTTGTGCCGCAATTGGACTTTGCTCACCATTCAAGATGGCTTTCCCCTCACCACTGACGAAGACGAGAACCTGATCCACATCTGAATGGACTTCCTCGCCGATCTCGCCGCCAGGAGGGATACTCATCAGCACCACCTGACTATGCGTACCAGTGACCACCTCCTGACGAAAATGCTCGTTTTTCTTCGCAAGCGTCACGATATCTTTGTTGAAATACATTGTGCTACTCTTTCCTTTCTGATCTGGCAATACCAGTATTAGCCGCATCATGGTGACCAGACGAGGCTCGCGAATCACCTTCCCCGGCCTCGTCAAATGGCCTGAAATGCACCTGTATGATCCGTTCTTTTCTCCCAAAGGCGGTTTTGAGCCAC
>DATGJV010000722.1:0-4261 GCA_035295005.1 Ktedonobacteraceae bacterium
GGCGCTGATGAAACAAGTCCGGGAACCGGTTGCGCCTCATCTCCCAACACGTTGTCTGAGTCACGCGCAAAAACAGGAAAAGAGTACTGGTCGTACCCCTGTTATGATATGAGCAGCCTTCCGACGATCCTTGATGCTCACGGTATCGGCTGGAAATATTACAGCCAGTATGGTATCTGGGATGCGCCGCTCTTCTTGCACTCCTACTACAAATCTCCCAACAATATACGCGATTCTAGCCAGTTTATTCGCGATGTACAGGCCGGAAGGCTGTCCACTATTTCCTGGTTGATGCCGCCATCTGGTGATCCTTCCGACCATCCACCCGCTCATCTGCAAATTGCGCAGAACTGGGTTTCGGAACAAATCAACGCCATCATGAAAAGTTCGTACTGGTCTGACACGGCCATTTTCCTGACCTGGGACGATTGGGGCGGCTTCTATGACCATGTGACACCGCCTGTTCTCGATGGAGATGGACTGGGATTGCGCGTTCCACTCATCGTGATTTCCCCGTACACTCCAAAGGGGACGATCAGCCATAAGCAGGGAGAATTTGCCTCCTTCGATACGTTCATCGAAGACAACTGGCACTTGCCCAACCTGGGGCAACGCGACTCGCTCAAACAGACCAGCGACTTGATGGACTTCTTCGATTTCTCGCAGAAACCGAGGCCCCCATTTATTGTCAAACCTCTTCCCGATGCTTCTCCGCTGTTATATATCCCCACTCCGGGATTTCATCATGGAGGCCCCGGCATACTGGGGGCTATTCAACCGGAAGAAGCCGGGTTTGGTCAGCTAATCACATTTAGCATCATTTACCAGGGACCTATGCCAGCAAAGGTAGCTAACGTTGTGATTGATGGCGTTGCTCATAAAATGAAGGCTGTCGGCTCGGTATCAATGGGTGGCACCCCCGGTGGTACGCTCTACACATACATAGCAACGCTTCCTGCCGGTCATCACCGCACGCATTTTGCCTTTACAACCCCTGATGGCATCAGCGGTACGGCACCCGAAAACATAGCGGATTATGCCGACCCGATTGTCGCGCCTTTTAGTCTGACGACGAATATATCACCTACAACCATCCTGTCGGATCATGCTGTCACATTCAGTGCTGTCTATTCCTCTCCTTCTGGAAAAGCTCCGGTACTCGCGAATGTGGTTGTTGACGGTACCGCCTATGCGATGCAACCGAATAGCCACAACTGGCGACAACAGGTGACATTCACTCACACCATGATGCTCCCCATTGGCTTCCACTTCACGAGCTTTAGCTTCGACGATGGCACCGGGAAGGTGGAGTTTACAGGGAAGGAGCAACCAACTGTCACGCCCCTCATGGTAAGTGATGGGAAGGTTACACCAACAAGTGGCAACAAAAACACCCTGTTCACCTTTAGCGTTCTCTATAAGAATGTCCAGAACGAGCCGCCGACCAGTGCGCTGTTATGGCTTGACCAACAGACTTCGTATCCGATGAAGCATGTTTCGGGTGATTACAAACACGGTGCGTTGTTTCAGGTGCAGTTGCGCGTGTCCAATGGCAGCCACACCTTCTCATTCGTCTTCGATGATGCTACCATGAATCCCGTAGCAACATGGTCTGATCCGTTTAATATGGGTGTGTACAGGGGACCGAATGTGGGCGTGAATGCTCCACCTGTTCCGCCGGGAACAATCGCTCCAGGGGATAATTCCGGCTCTGATATGTTTAACTGGGCGGAGTAGAATTACAAAGAGGAGGACGGGAAGGGGCATGCGAAGCGGTACCGCTTCGCATGCCCCTTCCCGTCCTCCTCCTTCTATTGCCTATTAAACGCTGGTATTGATATTTGAGGGTACAATGATTGTGCCATTATTGCCTTCCTGACCGCAGCCGCTAATATGCAGCCCGTCGGTGACTAGCGACATTGTTGAACATTGGAATATCTGGGCAGGCGAAAGCGGGGCAGGCGCGATGGAATGTTGCATCGCGTCAGTGATGATACACTGGTTGTTATGATTTGTTATGGTAAACTTGTGTACCATGCTGGTATCAAGACCATGCAAGGTAAAAACAAGCGAAGCGTTGTGACACTGCTGGTACGCCTGGTAGAAGCACTGCTCGTTCTGCCGGGCAGCGTTGACATCGGTTGGCAGACCACGTGGATTGGTATTTACCGTTCCACAGTTCTGCGCCTGTACCTGTGTTGTTGGCGTGGCTGAGCCCCCGGAACCCGTGGTGCTAGAACCGCATGCCACCAGTGCGGCGCTGACGAAAATTGCCAGAATGGCTACGATCAAAAGTTTTGTTCCTCCATATCGTTGCAGGTGTGAAATCACCATTTTCATTCTTAATACCTCCTGTGTAACTAAATGAAAAACGCTTTAGAGAATAAACGATAGGAGGAACAAAAAGTTCCCTTGTAGGGGCCTGCTTGAGCACGCCCAACGCGACGAGCGAAGCAATGTCGAGTCTCTTTTATCGAAACAAACCTCCAATCTGTATGAGTCTACCCATATGCTCCACATGCAATCAACATCTATTTCTCATGCAGAGATAGAAAACCCGAAAGTATAACGAATTTGCGTCCTGGGACGAGAGCATGATATAGTATCGTCTGGGCTTGATGGCGAGAACGCCAGATGAAGGACCCAACTGGATACACGAACGAGAATAGGCTGAAGAACCGAAGTCGAAGATAGTTGTGTTACGATATTTCAAGAGAGGAATAGCATGAAACTCAAAGGAAAATTACTGACGACAGGTTTGGTGATAGGTGGTGTGATTGGCACAATCAGCGTTGTGAACAAGCTCACGGAATCTATGGCGGGCGAACTCAATACGGTATTGACAGGTGAGGAGCGGCGCTATCCGTGGAAATATGGCGATATGTTTTATGAGGTCAAAGGCGCTCGCGATGCCAGACCTCTTCTGCTCATTCATGGCTTTGGACCTGGCGCTTCTTCGTATGAGTGGCGTAAAAATATTGATGTACTGGCACAGACCTTCCGCGTTTTCACCATTGATTTGCTCGGTTTCGGTCTCTCCGACCGCCCCGCAATTGACTATAGCGCCGAGACATTTGCTGATTTGATTCATGATTTTATTAAAGAGGTGATTGGCAAGCCGACAGTTGTCGTGGCTCACGGCATGTCCTGTGCTTATGTGATCGCGGATGCTTATCGCCGCCCGCAGTATTTCGAGCGTCTAATATTGGTTTCACCGCCGCCCGTGATGCTGCAAGAGCATTTCCCTGGCCCGCTGAATGTCGCCATGAAAACGTTGTTGCGCATGCCGGTTCTCGGCGAATTTGTATACAACACACTTACGTCACGCCGCGCCATTCGCGGGTACTACGACCGCCAGGGTTTCCACAATCCAGGCTTGATTACTGATGACCTCGTTGAGTACATCTTCACCTGTGCGCACCAGCCCAACAGCCGCTATCCTGCTGCGTCCTCCATCAGTAATTATCTGACGATGGATGTTCACGAGGCATTCTCGCGTTTGCAGGTTCCTGCCGTCATTGTCTTCGGGCGAGAAGGCGCATTGACGCCATCAGAGGCCAGCGAGGCGTTTAAGCGTGTTAATTCCCGCGTGGATGTGCGTATCCTGGACAAAGCCAGTCAGCAACCGCAGGATGAGCAATCCGCGAAGTTCAATGCCCTTGTAGAGGAGTTCGCGGCCTCACCTGTGCAGAAATAACTTCACCTTTGTGAGAATCTATAAAAAACAGGGAGCCGAATGGTTCCCTGTTTTTTATAGATTCTCACCTGCTAATTCTTCTCGTAACTCGTCCAGGAAGGTTTGCATTACCTCTGTGCGATGGCGTGCCAGCGTGCGGCCTGTGGTAGTGGTCATGGTATCACTGAGCTTGAGCAATTTGCTATAGAAGTGGTCGAGCATGTAGTGCGAATCGTCCAATGCGTGATGTTCCGCGAAGGGATCGTCGGGATGATAGGTGAGTGTTTGCGGGGTGCGTCGTATAGTGCCGGTAACAGCCCAGCGAATAATGCCGGTAGCACCGAGGCCATCCAGGCGGTCGGCGTCGCGCACTACACGTGCTTCGAGCGTGCGCGGCACGATGTTGCGGCTGAAACTATGAGCCTCAATAGCATGCAAAATTGCCTGCCGGGTGGGTGGCGGTACGCTCTGTGCATCGAGGATTTCTCCCGCAAGTGTGACAGAGACTTCCGCGTGATGTTTTGTAGTAGAAGAGACTGTACGTCCCAGGTCGTGCATAAGTGCGGCCACGCCTACGATAAAACT
>DATGJV010000723.1:0-5586 GCA_035295005.1 Ktedonobacteraceae bacterium
GAGGGAGCGTCTATGAGTGGCAAACATGATCGCTATCCGTCCTTACGCATAACTGGCTTTGGAAATTTTGCTATCGAATATCTTGCGGCCCAGGCAACAGCAGCAGATAACGAGCCACAGTACAGTAGTGTAGCGGAACACCTGTGGCGCGGACGCAAACAGGCGCAAACAGTTCTCAAGGTACTCCTTTGCCGACCCCACCGGAGAGCGCCCCGCGAGGTGTTACAGGAGGCAATCTGGCCGCAAGGAAAAGGAGATTCCGCGGAGACAGCTTTCAACGCCATTATCAGTGTGCTGCGCCACGTCCTGAGCCTTCCTGTCACACAGAAACCTTTATTGACCATCTCTCGTGTGGACGAACAAACCATCTATCAACTGGCCCCGCAAGCTTTCATATGGATAGATGCCGACGAGGCCGAAAGCTTGCTGACACAGGCCGAGCAAGCCAGGCGCGACGATGAAGACTCATTACCTTTGCTGGAGCAGGCTTACCACTTTTTCTGTAAAGGGCCATTTTTAGCGGAAGACGACGGGGCATGGGTACAACAGCGCAAGTGGCACATGGACGAGGCCGCCCATCGCTGCACCCACTGGCTGATTGACCTCTATGAGGAGCGCGGTCTGCTCCGGCAAGCCACGACCGTCCTCTCAACGATTTTCGAGTCCGACCCCACCGACGAGGATATTCTCTCACGCCTGATGTGTCTGCTTGTCAGACAAGAGCGCCGCCAGGAAGCGTTACGCTGCTACCAGCATGCCGAACGCGCCTTGCACGAAGAGGATTTGGAACCAACACCAGCGATAAAGAAACTGGCGGAACGGATACGGAATGATGCTATCGAGATTAAAGGTAATGAAAGATTCGTAGCAAACCAACATATCCCTCTTCAAACTACCCCTTTATCCATTACACAAGGTATAATAGGGACAGTGCAAGAGTCAGAAAGTTTGGATATGGATAAACTACGACGTCGAATTCTTCAACAAACACCTACTTTTGTCGGCACAGCACTTCTTGTGCCGCATGTACTGCTCGATTCCTCACTCCTAGAGAGACTTTCATATGCGCTTGCTAAACCTGCTTCTATTGATAACGTAACACTTTGCTATCTTGAGCAACGCACAAATGGCTACTGGCAAGATCGGCATAGTGCGGCGTTGGCATCTTATAATTTATTAGGTTATGTTTTAGAACATCTCCAAAGGCTGACCGTCCTTCTTGAAAGTTCACTCTCCCCTACAGTTCGCATGCGTCTTTGTTCCATTGTGTGTGGGATAGCTCAACTTACGGGAACTCTTTACTTCGACATACGCGATTATGCTCGTGCGAGAGCCTTTCACATAACCTCTATTAAAGCTGCACAAGAGGCAAATAATCAGGAGTTAGAAGCTGTTGCCTGGGGAAGAATGAGCTTTGCATGGAGCTATGATGACAATCCTCAAGAAGCTCTACTCTGTATAAATGAAGCTCTTCATCTGGCTGAAAGAAGTGCAAACACTACAGTTCGGTCCTGGTTAGCGGCAACAGCAGCCGAAATACAGGCTATTTTGGGTGAACAAACTGATTGTTTTAAATCTCTCAAAATGGCAGAGAGTATAGAAGGCCGATACAATTCAGAAGAAGATAACTACTGGCTCCACTTTGATCGTTCGCGATTACTTGGCTATCAAGGAGCGTGCTTCCGAAGGCTCTATCATCCAGAAAATACTCGGACAAAATTTTTTCTGAGTGAAGCTCAAATTTCTTTGAAAGAGGCTTTGCTGTCGCTCAGCATGGCACAGATACAACGTCAACCAACGTTATCAATAGATATGGCAAACACCTTCCTTCAACAAGGAGAATATGAAGAAGCATCTAGACTCGCTATTCAAGCAGCAATAGTAACAGCTCAAACCAAATCTCAAATGGTTACCAAGCGTCTTATCACTCTCCGTAATGCATTAGATACGTGGAAAAACACATCATCGGTTAAGAGTTTAGATGAACATATGTCTCCTATTCTCACGCCGCTAAAGTATCGAGGAAATCTATGAGTGAAAGCCAGCTGAAACTCAAGCGCGTTTTGTATCACATTGTCTGTGGAAGCTCTTCCGCTCCTCTTGCTCAAAACCTTGTCTTACAAGCCCAGGAGGGGGGATGGGATGTTTGTGTTATTACTACTCCACATGGGACAAAATTTATTAACGTGCCGCATCATGCCCACATCACTGGTCATCCAGTGCGCAGCGAGTATAAGCATCCTGAAGAGCCGGATGTTTTGCCCAGGGCAGACGCGATTGTTGTGTTTCCTGCGACATTCAACACACTCAACAAGTGGGCTTTAGGCATTTCTGATACTTTGGCAGTCGGCTTACTCTGTGAGTACACGGGATTAAAGATGCCAATTATCGCTGTTCCCTGTTTTATGACAGGTGGAGGGCTTGATACACATCCAGCCTTCTTACGCAGCGTCACCATGCTACGAGAATATGGCGTACATATCATCTACGAACCGGAGAAATATCCCCCCAAGAATCAAGTTCCCCCAGGCGTTATCCTTGATAAGTTACATCGCATTTGCAAAATAGATTCGTAGGGAGCAGGTAATTTCGATTGAATCGCTCGCTGAAGAGATGCTAGAAACATTCGGCATAAGGCAAAGAATACTCTTTAGCTGCTATGTGCAACCAGCAAAGTAGCAGGTGGAGAGCAACAGAACCATTATGGATGCGTAATGGTTCTGTTACTCTCCACCTGCTACTTTGCTGGTTGCATTTTTTTACAACGATGGCAAATCAGGATAATAGTTCGGGTTTTGCGTGAAGTCGAAGGCTTCGTAGAAATCGCCGAGTTGGGGGAGACGGTCACGTGGGGGAGCGGCAGGACCGGTCGGTTTGCCGTGGGCGGCGTCGTTGTTCGTCCCCGGTGTGGAGGTATCGAACTGGTGATTGACGCTGGCGAGCGTGGGTAGACCGAAACGACGCTCAATGAACTTCAGGATTGAGGCGTGTTCGTAGAGCTGACCTGAGACGTAGCCCCGTCTGGCCCACGGAGACACTACTGTCATTGGAACACGCATACCCAGACCATAAGCATCCACCTGCGGCGGAGCAACATGTTCAAAGTAGCCGCCGCCTTCGTCGTAGGTGAGGAAAAGGGCGGAACTCTTCCAGAGTGGCGAGGCAATCAGCGCATTGATAACCTCTGACATCTCCTTCTGGCCCATCTGGATATCTGCTGGCGGATGCTCGCTAATTAACGCTTCAGTGACCAGGAACGAGACTTGTGGCAAAGTGCCATGATTCAAGTCATTCTGATAATCGCCATCGGAAAAGTTCAGGCGAGGATCGTTCTGCCAGCGTTTGTAGAAGACGAGCGGGTTGAAATCCTCTAACTTTGTGCCGGTGCCAAGTCCGAGGTTGTAGCATTTCCAGGTGATGTGGTACTGATCGAGTAAATCTACAATGGTAGGCCAGTTGAGGCTGCCACGGTTCACGGTATTGGAGGTGTTGCCGCCGGAGGTGCCAGATATCTGGGCAAGACGGTTTGGCGTTGACGGGCCAAGTTGCGAACAGAAATAGTTCCCGCACAGGGTAAAGGCACCGGCAAGACCGTAATAGTATGGCAGGTCGGAACCATCGTAATAACCCATTGCGTCGGAGCCATCGGTGGTATAGAAACCATTCATCGCGCCGTTATGCCATTCGTTGTGAATGTCCTGCCAGGAATGATTGGGACTGTTGGAGAACGGGAGCCAAAAGTGATTCGGTGTCACCGTACCACCATTACCATCGGGCTGTGAATAATTTGGGGGCAGACCATATTTGCCTGCTTTAGGATAATAGCCGAAATACTCATCGAAGGTGCGATTCTCCTGGCACGCAATCAAAATATGATTGATAGGGTTGGAGCCGCTCTGTGGCATCGAAGCGAACGCCTTGCTAACAGCAACTACTCCTGCATCGAGGGCTACACTGGCACCGGCAAGGATGCCGAGTTTCTTCAGAACGCTGCGCCGGGATTGTTGTCTTAAAAACCACTGTCGAGGATTCATAGACACCTTTCTCTACAATACTACGTAGGACGATCAAACGAGAAAAACGAACAATGCACAATTCAGGAATACTGCTTGAATAAACGGGTGTAGGGGCCAATTTATCGGCCTCTGCATGCTTGCCGATGAATCGGCGGCGGGCGCGATAATGCAGGTGAAAGAAATATTATGGGAAGCTGACTGGCACATCGCTGCGGCTTGTGCCCTGGATGCGCTGAAGCGGACCCCTACATCCTACTAGCAACATGGAACGAAACATGGTAAAATAGGCACACACGCGAACAAGGATATGCTTGCTGCCTATAAAACTAATTTGGATAGAGTAAACTACTATGCGTTATGCTGTTTTTACCGATGTACATGCCAACCTGGAAGCACTCGAAGCAGTGCTGGCGGAAATTGATACGCTATCGAAAGAGGAACCGATAGACCAGATATGGTTTCTTGGCGATCTGGTTGGCTATGGACCAAACCCCAATGAGTGCATCACCATGCTTCGTAAGCGCACTGATGTCATTATCGCGGGCAATCACGATTGGGCCGCCGTTGGCAAAATTGATTTAGAGGACTTTAGTACGGCTGCGCGGGTCTCCGCTGAATGGACTGCGCAACAATTGACAGAGGAGCATCGTGCCTTCCTGACAAACTTGCCGGAGCGGTTGGAAATTGGCGATTGTACGCTTGTACATGGCAGCCCCTACGGGCCTTTGTGGGAATACCTCACGTCAGAGGCGCTGGCGGAACGCAGTTTTCAGCATTTTAGCAGCCGATTGTGTCTCGTTGGACATACCCACGTGCCAGTCATCTTTCAACAGCCCGATTCCATCTCCAATGCTCCAACATTGCCATTAGAGGGAACGGAACGGAACGGGCAATTACATACATCTAACGATACCGATACAACAACACGGGATGCCGCAGTTCAGGAGACTGATTCCGCGGACATGACAAATATGGCAATGGTTTCTTCTAACATGCACACGTCGAAAGCAGCGGCACAGGCGGAAAGTGCCTATGCCGACCCGGCTACCGGACAGCCAATGACTGAAGATGATGCCAACGCTGTTCTGGAAAAACACACGGTGGACACCGATCAGAGCAGCGAGCTATCAGACACAGAAATGATTGTCGTAGCGGCTGATACTGAAACACCTCATGATGAAGCAATCCTGGCAGAGACGGCAGCAGAAAATGCGAAAAGTCCAGAGGATACAAACGAAACGAGCGAAGAGACCGTTTTGGATGTGGTTAGTGATGATAGCGAGCATAAGGAAATCAATACAGACGATGCGGTCGAACTGAATGACAATGGCATGGAGGATGAAAGCGCAACAGACCATGCCGACGAGGCTATGACGGGGGATACCGATGAGATGCAAGCCACTGAAGAGAGCCTGAATAGCGAAATCGAAGAACTGCTTGAGTTGCTGGGTTTGACCGAAAGTATGATACAGGTCACGAATGAGATGGTGACGCCGCCGGAAGGACACTGGGAACTGCCAGAAGACTACCGGGCCATCATCAATCCCGGCGGTGTTGGGCAACCCCGCGA
>DATGJV010000724.1:0-3381 GCA_035295005.1 Ktedonobacteraceae bacterium
CTTGAATTTGCCCGTGCTTGTAGACCGGCGTCTCATAAATAGACGCCTGTTCGTCCGTGAGGTGCGAAGGTTCGCGCTTCATCACCCAATGCTCGACATTGGGGCCGTCGCGCTGCGCGAGATAGAAAAATAGCGCGTTGGGTAAGAGTCCGCCATACAGTTTGGCACCAGTATCTATCTTGAACTTCGGCGAACTTGCATCCAGTGGGCCATTCACCTGAATAGAGTAGCTACCAGAACCCTGTACAGGTGTGAAGTCGAGCAAATAGGTATTGGGAAATGTGCTGCTCCAACTGCCCATGCTGGCACCAATGGGAGCTTTATACACACTCTTGCCCGTAGACGTATTGATAACGCTAAATGTTGCCCCTTTTTCCGCGCCCGTCGCCATCAGTACCGCCTGTTTTGTCTCTCCGTTGCTATACCCCACCTGATTCACCCGCACATACGCGCTTCCGGCGGCATGCGTAACGGAATTATAGATGAGGAAGGAGGAAAGCGTCACCGCGATAGTCAACGTTACAATGAGCATTGAACTCAATCCAACCGTTCGTTTGCGCAATACGTGTTTCATAATGCAATCTCCCCTTGTGTTTGTTATGATTATGCGAAGATACGGATTTCGATGAGCCGATTATATTGTAACATATAGATGTCTAGACTGCATGAGGTGAAAAGCATTATGTATTGCCAATTTTTCAGTAAATTTGCTCCCTCTATTATAGAGAGTAGCTGTTCACGAAGCCAAGTTGACATACAATCTTGTTACAGGTAATATCCAGATAAAACTGAGGAGGAACAGGTAGATGGACATTACCGATGTCAAAACTATCAGTGATTTTCGGAGATATATTTTATTTCTTGCCCACGGAAAAGCAGCAGCGAGTAAAAGGTCACTGGAGGAATATTTGAGCGCGCTCTGGGGATGTATTCAACAGGTTCAGGCAGAGAACATAACATTTTTGCTACTCGCTCGACTGTTAGAAGATGCCTTCATAGTTGACTCACTTCCTTTTGATGAAAACTGGCTTCAATATGACACGCCTCCAAACCTCCACAAAGTCTCAAAAGAAAAGGCATTTTCTGTCTTGCGGCAAATGATTTGCTATCAAATTGCTGATCTTCATCGTATGGATCAAGCTGATCTGCTTAACAATCAATTTCGCTATTATGGTATTGATTCTCCAACAGGACAACGCTGGTTCAACTTCGACCCTGCTTCCTACCTGGAATGCGCTGTACAGTCAATTCAACAGGACAGTGCATTTACTGATGCAAGTTGGACAGATCTCGCTATCGTACTCTGGTTAGGTCAAATCTATGAATAGGTTCTCGATAGTTATGTTAAGAACCAATGACCTGCAAACAACGTGGAATATGATGGTATCCATGAAACAAAGAAAAGAAGCCTCCATATTCTGGCAACGGCCTTATGGGTGGCGGTCAGGAAGTCGCTATATCGAATCCGGTGCAAGCGCAGTTGATGTTATTCGTTACGAACAAGAAGAATACGGAAACGAGCTTGATGTGCCAGAATTTTTGATGCAAGAACTCTCACGATTACATATACCAGCTAAGGATATTGTCTGGGTGTGTCGTACAAGAGAACATGCTCGACGTTATGGTGGTAAGGGTATAGGACAACCATGTCAAGAAGACATAGGCCCATATGGACTTATACTCGCAACTGATAACGAACCGGAAACTGGATATCTTATTCTGATAGGTGCGTCAAGGATTGGCCCAGCAGTCATTGAGCGGTATGAGCAATACCGATGGGAACAATGTCAGGTAGCCGACTGAGGAACATAGAATTACCTGAATCTTTCTCCCACACATAGACGCATTTTCGTAATTCGGAACGTCCGTGATTGCCCATTTGTTGACTGCTGTTGCCTTTGCCGCGTTCGAGAGTCCAAATATGTTTTATGTTTAAGCCGAAGGATTCTGCCATGTCAGAGAGAATGAGGTCTACGGGTACTTCTTCACCGGCATAGCGCACATTATCATTGACCATGATAATAGTTCCACCGGGTTTGAGCAAACGTGCCATTTCATAGATAACAAAACACATCTCGTAAAAGTAGTTGCGAACCATTTTCACAATGTTCAGATTATTGAGTTGTCCCTGTTCACGGTAGGTTTCAAGACAGGCCAGTACTTCTTGTAAAGCCTCCTGTTGTTGGAAAACTTTATCCACTCGTTTAAAGTCGAGGTATCTACCCGCGGAGGTATACATTGCTTCCAGTGTATTTCTCTTGTCTTTATTTTCGACGGTACAGGAGAGCATGGCCTGGCGCAACCGCTTTACATCGTCTTCGGTACAGCCTAAATAGACGAGTTCAAGGGCATAGGTGCGGGTGTAGTCGTAACGGTTCGCATATGGTGGAGATGTTAATACCACGTCAATGGAGTGAGTTTCCATTGCTGGCAACATTTCGAGGCACGAACCTTCAAATAATTGTGGCTCCGCTCCGCTGGTTTTTGCTGTATCTTCACTGTCAAATAGCGAGTGCTGAGTGGGATTAATCTCCAGGTCAAAGAGTATCTGGCCCAATTTTTCGTGAATAGCCTCTGGTAATTAAAACGAGATGGGGTTCTGCTCCGGTGGCAGTCACCGGAGCAGAGGAGAAAACAGATGCTGTCCAGCCTTTCACTACATGATTTCGTGGCCGGTTGAGGTAATCGTACTGGTAGACCAGACGATTTTTCCTGGCGGAATGAAGAGCGAGATGGCGGTAGCGAACGCTACAACTTTTGAGATCATGTTCAGAGCAACTGGTAGGGGAGCGTATGGATATGCAAAGCCAAACAACGCCCAGACCGCGAAGATCAAAAACATGCCAGCCAGAAGGAACAGGGTATATCTCGACAGCTTCATGATGGGTGACAATGTGAGCAGCGCAAAACTTAAAATCTCTACGAGGAAGAGCGGTAAAAAGAAAAGCAGGGTAAACAATACTGTAGGAGTGGGAGGAAACGTTCGCCACATGACGATGAGATCAAAGGGGAGTTCGAAGATCATCGGTGCAGCTATAGTACCCACAATGGCGCTGCCAACAGCGACCCAGAACCCGTTATGCCTTGCCAGGTACACTATAACGAAAAAGGCAACCAAACCTGAAAGTTCTGTAACGGGAGTTATTGGGTCCGCCGGTCCAGTGATATGACCCAGTTGCCGATACAGCGCAAGCACGTAGATGATAACTGCAACCAGGAACGTTGCTACAGACAGCACCCATAGCACTACAAGAGAAATGCCAGGAAACTTACCGGGTCTTTTGACTTCTATTGGATGATGTAATCGAATGGCTAAGAAAATCAAAATGCCCGTGACGATCAACAATCCGACTGCCAGGATGATGGAGTTGCTACCTTCAT
>DATGJV010000725.1:0-3001 GCA_035295005.1 Ktedonobacteraceae bacterium
TCGGTGCTGACGCGCTGGAACTGAATATTTACTATCTGCCCACCGACCCCAACCTGAGCAGAATGGAAATAGAAGACGAATACGTCCAGCTTGTCAGAGATGTGCGTGCGAAAGTCCATATTCCGCTCGCGCTCAAGCTCAGCCCCTTCTTCACTGCCCTGCCGCATATCGCCCGTCGCTTTGCCAGTGCGGGGGCTGATGGCCTCGTTCTCTTTAATCGCTTCTACCAGCCTGATTTCGACCTGGAAACGTTGGAAGTCGTTCCCAATCTGCAATTAAGTACCTCACAGGAATTGCGCCTACCCCTCCGCTGGATTGCCCTGCTTTATGGACGTATTGAAGCTGATTTCGCGCTGACCAGTGGCATTCACACGGCATACGATGTACTGAAAGCTGTCATGGCGGGAGCAAGTGTAACAATGATGGCCTCGACGCTGCTGGAACATGGCATCGGCAGACTGATGTACATACTGGCAGACCTGCAAGCATGGATGGATGAACACGAATACGCCTCCATCACCGAGATGAAAGGTAGCATGAGCCAGCAGGCCGTGGCTGAACCGGCAGCCTTTGAACGCGCCAATTACCTGAAAACACTCAATGCTTTCGAGGCATATCTGCCATAAATTGCACAAATCGAAATAATTATCTGTGATGGAACTGAAATAGTAAAAGACAGGGCTGTGATTTGCTCGTGAGACCTGTATAGCATACTTGTATCAGGTGAGAACCTTACCAGCAGGAAGGAGCAAGAACATGCAGCCACGTTTTACTATCGGTATCGAGGAAGAGTTTCAGATGGTTGACCTTCAAACGGGTCAACTAAGTCCGAGCATTCAGACAATCCTGGAAAAAGGACAGGCAATTTTCGGTGAGCAAATCAAGCCAGAGATGCTGCGGTCAACGGTAGAGCTGATCTCAGATATTTTACCGGATATCCCTGCTGCCCGGAAAGAAATGCAACATTTGAGAGCTATGCTGGCTTGCCTGGTGAAAGAGCAGGGATTGGCGCTGGTCAGTGCTGGTACGCATCCCACCGCTTTATGGCAGAATGAGCAGAGGTCTCCTTACGAACGATATGCTCAACTGGAAGAGGAATTTCAGGATGTAGCCCGATCCATCTTGATTTTCGGTCTCCATGTCCACGTAGGAGTTGAGAGCCAGGCAATTGCAGTCGAGCTGATGAATCAACTTCGTACCTGGCTTCCCCATTTGCTTGCACTTTCTTCTAATTCCCCATTCTGGGCGGGACGCTTCACCGGTCTCAAATCATATCGCACTGCTATCTGGAAACCATTCCCGCGTAGCGGGATACCGCCGGTATTCTCCTCAGTGGACGACTTCAACAACTACGTCCAGACCCTTGTCAGGACACGTTGTATAGACAACGGCAAGCGAATCTGGTGGGATATCCGTCCCCATCCGTTTTTTAGCACAATCGAATTTCGCGTTTTCGATATGCCCGCGACATTTGACGATACTATCGCCATTGCTGCACTTTGCCAGGCTCTTGTCAGCAAGCTTGTCTGGCTCAACAAACGGGGTTTAAAACTCCCCATACTATCAAGTCACTTGCTCGAAGAAAACAGGTGGCACGCTATGCATTTCGGTTTAGATGCTGAAGTGATTGATTTCGTACAGGACCGTCGGCTCAGTATGCGCGATTCTATACACGAACTGCTCGACTTTGTGAATGATGTCGTTGACGATTTAGGGAGCCGCCACGAGATACATTACCTTCGCTCGTTACTTGCTGATCCACGAGGAACAGGTGCGGACAGGCAGATAGCTGTCTACAGGCAGACTGATTGCATTGCTAACGTCATACAATTTCTCATCCAGCAAACAATGCAAGGTATTACTGCGGCGGTACCGACGAATGCGGGCACTCAATAAAACGGACGAGAGATGCTTTTTCCACTCCTCTCGTAAAGGTGGCGCTGTCATGTTTCTACAACATAATCACCATCATGTCACTACTTCCCACCATGCACTTTTGCAGACATTCACGAGAACTCATAAGATAACGGAGCCACCAGAGCTACTCCTGCGAGTGGGGTCTGTCCTGGACCCCGGTATAAAGCGCAAAGATAAACCAGGTGAGGACAGCATCTCCGTCACACATGGGCTTATTGCAACTTCCTCTGACTTGATGCAGCCGTTCGCACTCTTCGTAGATGCAGATGGGATAGGCGGCCAGGCGTATGGGGAAATAGCCAGTCAACTGGCTGTTCAATCCCTTGTCATGAGGCATCATCAACTACTCAACCGGGTCACAGTATTTATGCTCAACCATCCTACTTACTTGAGAGTCTGGGAGAACTGTGTATGCGACTGAAAAAACGGCGTGCGATATATTCGTCAACGCGATTCCCCACGCGCACAAGCAGGACATTGGCAGGCTCCATCCTGATATCCGGCTCAGTTGTGGATTGCTCTGTAAATCCCTGAGCAGCAAAGAGACGCGAGATAAGTTTGCGATAGCTGAGCGGAGATATGCCCAGACCTTCAAAATCCCAGTGCCATGACAGACCCATCGCGAAGAGAATCATATCTTCCAGAGCATCCAGTTCGAGTGCGAAAGCGAGCAAGGTACGCGCAAGCCCCAGACTGCGCCACGCTGAACTCACTTCAATGGTGACCTCGCAGGCGTTCTCCAACCCCTCCCACCATTCATCGCCGAATGCCAGCGTTACCTGACCAACAATATGCCCGGCAGGGGTATGCGCCACTGTCAGGACGCAATCGGGATTCCTGGCAATACTGAGCAACAACTGATGCTCTCGCTCCGGTACACGAGCGAAGGCATGCAATCCACTATCAGGCGTAAGCCGTTCAATCAATGACGAAGGGCAAAAATCACGCAACAACAATGGGCCACGCGGCGTTTCAATGGTTTTACTACGAGATGGTCTGGTATTGTCATGCAAGTGTAATACATTAAATAGTCCTGTCATTGGTGAAAGGTGCGCGGAATAGGTGGAAGTGGAAAAGGCTTTTC
>DATGJV010000726.1:0-10710 GCA_035295005.1 Ktedonobacteraceae bacterium
CACCCTTACCACGTCGGCGTCCCTGGCAGGTAGCACGTGAGATGGTTACGTTAGACAACCTGTCAAACGGGCGGGTCATCTTCGGTGCAGGATCAGGTTATCAAGCACTTGACTTCACTCCTTTCGGAGAGGAATATGACCTCAAGATTCGGGCCGAAAAATTGGATGAAGGTTTAGAAGTTTTACGGGGGCTATGGACAGGGGAAGCTTTCAGCTTTGATGGGAAACATTATCAAATACATGATGTACGTATGCTCCCCAAACCTCTACAATCTCCCCGGATACCAGTATGGCTTGCTGCTGGATGGCCGAACCGAAAACCATTCCGCCGGGCAGCGCACTGGGATGGCATCTATCTTATGACTATTAACCAGGCAACAGGCGCACCTCTAACACCGACAGAAGTACAAGAGATTGTGGCATATGTGAATACGTACCGTGAAAATGCTGACCCATTTGATGTGGCAGTTTATGGCGAAACGTCTGCTGACTCACTTAAAGGAGCCGAGATAGTCCAACCATATCGCGAAGCCGGGGCGACATGGTGGATAGAAGCCCGCGAATCTTTCGAAGAGCTTCGAGAGCGTATTCGACAAGGCCCACCAAAAGAACTGTAGGGGTCCGCTTTAGCGCATCCCTGGCACGAGCGCAACAACGTGCCAGTCTGCTCGCCACCAATCCAGGGCGCTATGAATTGCGCCCCTACAATGCCAATTATTTACCAGCAGAGCTTTAAAAATATACAAGGCTATCCAGCCACTCATCCCCCTTGGGGCCAAGTGTGCTTGCCAGCATCTCAGTAACATCTTCACTTAGCAAGACATCACGCCCGGAGCGATATAGCACAAGAAAACGTGGCAATATCTCCGGCCCATAGGTCGCCAGCAGGTCGGTGGCAAACTGTTCGAGCAGGAGTTCATAGCAGAGGTAATCTTCCGCGTTAGTATCTTCATACCAATCGAAGCCACGGATGGTCACCGGCGTTTTGCCGTCTTCCTCCGGCTCAAAAATTTCGGCATACTTTTCAAAGAGATCGCTATTAACGATGCCAGGCTGACCGCTCATTTGATAGTAAAGCCAGAGCGCGGCAAATTTCAGTTGCCATTCGTCGGCCCACAAGGGATATTCTTCAGGCCAGGGTGCTGGATCGCTTTCCAAATAGGCCAGCGTCAACTCATGGAAAAGCATAAAGGCAAGCTTCTCTTGTGTTGGTTCACCAAAGATTGCTCCCAGTTCTAAGGGTATCACCAGACATGGTGGGGAAATAGCATCCGTCCAGTATGGATGAGGATTCGTGATATCTTCCTCATTGTCCTCATCCTCATCTCGCGGCGCGATACTCCAGTCTGGTGGGGCAACGACGAGAATTTCCAGTTCCGGCATGGGGAGATTGAGCAATTGAGTCAGCAATTGGCTACATTTTTCAATCACCTGAAAAGCCCAACGGGCGATATCTTCTTCGCCCGTTGGGTAATAGACTGTCAGCGGCTCCGCCAACGTTTCATAGTTCTCGTAAGGGAAACGGCTCGTATTTTTCATATATCTATTGTTGAACTTCTTCCTTCGTTACCGATGGGGGTACCATCGCGCTCGTACCATCGGATAAAAGCAAAGCGGCATCGTTACCCTCAATGCTGTATTGATGCAATTCATCCACCGCATGTTCTTTGCGGAAGCGGCGATAGAAATCAAAGTAGAGATGGCGCAAACGATTGGGGCTAATTTGTTTCCCACCCTCATAATATTCAAGCGCAACCTGACCAATGGCCCAGGTACCTGCACCTGCGATAGCACCCGCAACAAAGTCACCACCAAACGGCACAAGCTTGGCGGCTTGTTCAGCCAGGTACCGCAAGCTTAACCCGCCAACCATCGTGACAATCAGTTCACGCGCATGTTTCATCGCATCGGCGGAGTCAAGTGGCTCACCATAGAGCGCACCCAGGCGTAAGATGAGGCGAATCTGTGTTCCCAGCAGGATAGGGATGTCTATCAACGGAATTGGTTCGATACCGGCGGCAAGGCTCACCAGTGTCGCATTGCGAATGATACGCTGGGCAGCAACATGACGATATTGCGGCAATTCATGCCCAATCACGAACGCAGCTTCAGGGCTGGCCTCAATCATTGCCGGAATAAGTTCCTCGGCGATGTTCTCGCCCGTTTTCGCGGAAATTGGTATGACGCCAACCGCGCCAAGCAACAGAGCAATTTCTGTAGCTAGCTGGTCGCCGCCCTCTCCGCCTCTCAAGGCATCAACCTTGTTAACTGCAAGAATAGTTGGCTTTTCCATCTTTTTGATTACGTCGTAGAGTTCGCGGTCTTTCTCCTGTAATCCCTGCGTCGCGTCAATCAGAAAAACAATGACACTGGCATGCTTTAGACCATCTTCAATCTCATCCGATAGATGGCCGGGCCTCTCCACGCCGGGGGTGTCTATCAATGTGAAGGGACCAAAATCAGTTTTGACCAGGGTACGGGTGGTGCCAGCCTGTGGTGATACTGCGGACAGTTGTTCACCTTTCATCTTATTAAACAGTGTGCTTTTCCCTGTATTGGGCTGCCCCACAATCATCACTGTATTGTTAAATCCTTGCTGTACCTCGGCCTGCGCCTGTTTAAAGTTCACGGCCTTCATAAGCCCCTGCACCATACCAATGTTGGCGGGCAGATGCTTGATGGCACTGATGCCGAGGTCGCGGACAGTTTTGGGCCGATTACTCGCCCGAATAGCACTCTTCGCGAGTTCTTTGCGTAATTTCTTCGCCTGCTCATCATCAGCAGATTTTATTATCTTTTTGCTAGCCACGCGCTGTTTCCCTCCCTGTACGCTCATACATGTACTCAAATCGGGATGAGGTCAGTTATTAGAACGTATCATACCTCATTATAGTCGCCTTTACCGGCTTGTCGCAACCACTTACAATACAATATACGAGACATAACCACACCCCGTTGTATAGCGAGTGGTGTCACGCCATTTCTCGTCTACAATAGGAGATACCAGACATAACCACACCTCGTATAGTTGCCAAAAATCTAGACAACTATTGCATTGCCTACACTCTTGACCTTAACCTACGACGGTTGACGAACGAACTCGTCGGGCGGTTGGACTACGGCCAACCGTTGTACTTCTTCCATTGTTGATGTCGCTGCAGAAGCAAGGCTTTGACGGCTTTCCTATTCTTGCAGGCCCGGAGTGCGCTATCTCCCCAGCGATGCTCGATATTGATAGCAGCATTGAGATCGGCATGTGTGCTGTAGCCACAGACGACACAGCAAAACGTTTGCTGGTCGGGCCGATTGGCCCTATCTGTATAATAACACGTACTGCACTCCTGGGAAGAATACGCACTCTTGACTCTTGTGGCACTGATGCCCCGTTTCGTCGTTGCCCACGCTAGTTGCTCTGGAATATGGGCGAGACTGGAAGCACGTAAATACGCATTCATCGCACGCGCCTTAAACCGCATGGTCGCAACAGATAAGTGTTCATAGGCAATGTGGAAGTCGGCATGATCCTTCACGCACTCGTTGACCGCCCGGTTAATTTCCTGTCGCACATGACGTGCCAACCTCTGCCCGCTACGGCTTGTGGTAGAAGGCAGCTTCTCGATGCCTTTCTTCTTTAAGCACGCTCGCAGTTTGGCCTTTCGCCTCCGCTTCTCACGGTCACGTTTTTGCCGCTCGCGTAACTTGCCATGAAAGGTGCCATAGTGCTTACCAGTGCTGGTTGTGACGAAGTTGGCAATGCCCACGTCAACGCCAACCACTGAAGCCGAGGATTCAGTCTGTACCAGGACTACCTCATTATAACTGAGGGTCAACCACCATGCATCATCACGTTTGTTGAGCGTTACACTGGTATTGATAGTCTTACCCTCAAGCATCTTGCGGTGATAGTCCGCTAGTTTGACCGGGACCAGTAATTGTTTGCGGAATGCGAGTGTACTAATCTTCAACCAATAGTCAAAGGTCGAGTCCTGCGCGGGTTCGAGGACGGCGACGTTGACATTGGCCTGAATACAGGTCTGCCGCAGCACCGGGATATTCCACTCACGCCACACTGGTTCTTGCGCCTCTGCATCCAGGGGGTCTTCCACTCGTTGTTCGTGATAGTCCAGTAGAGCATCCGCATAATCCTGATAGGCTTGTTCTCAATTGGTACGCCAGGACTGCGCAATGCCTGTAGCCTGCTGGATGGCGACCCGTTGCCAACGCTTAGAGAGTAGGGTGGCAAAGCAGGTCGCACGAAACTTGTTTGGTGCTTCATCTGAACAAAAGAGGGTAACGTATTGCTGGCAGAGTACAAGATACACCTGGGCAAGGTCGTCCAGGGTGGCAAGTTTGCTTGCATTCACTCCTTCTAGCCGAATATGGGTTACGGCTTTGGTGATCGTCTGCGGTTCGTATGGCTCCGTAGAGTAATGCCGATGCTACTTCATAGCTTATTCTCCTGGTGTTTTTCTTCGCCCTACCTTTTGCGTGTATTCTTTTCTTCTTCGCGAGAAGGTAAGAATCGGCAGCCTTCCTTCCATGCCTGCGAGACATGCTGGATGGGATGTGACGACCGAGAAGCGTGTTGTTGCTCGCTCCTGTTCAAATAGCACTACGCTCCCTCTGGCAGCGACCGCTCCACGCTATCGTAGGAGATGTACCTTTCAGCGCGAAACCGCTTGATGAGGGGCTTGGCCTCTTCCACTTGTTTTTCTTTCTCTTATAATATAGGTAATTTAGGTAATTTAGCTAGCTTATTTGCTTTTAGCATAACGTATCCAAAACCGATTTGTCAAGGATATAGCTAACTTTGCAAAGAAAGATAATTTATGATACGATGGGTGCAAGTTAGACTCACCTAACTGCATCACTTTTGAAGAGGGGAAAACTAATTGCATGCCGCTCAAAGGCACGTACAAGGACTACTACACCGCAGCACAGGTAAAGAAGGCCCTCAACATCACCGATGGAATGCTCTACAACTTCATTCGAAATGGGGATATCGAAGCCGTCAAGCTTCCCGGTCGAAAACAAAGTGTCTATAAGCGCGAGCAGGTAAACAAGCTGGCACAGGAACTCAAACAATTCATTCCCTCAAGAACAACCAGGACGACAACGTTCGTTGGAGCGACTAAGGAAGACCTCCCGGTAATCATCGACATCAGTAATACCCTTTTTGGGCTGGGTAGAAGCGTCACACCTCTAGAGAGGCGTCAAGCCTGGCTTGAAAAGAATCCTTACACCTACCACGTTCTCAAACAGGGAAACGAGATTGTCGGCTATGTCTCCCTTCTACCCTTGAGAACAGGAACAGAGAAGATAAAGCGGTTGCTGGGAGATATAATTGCAGTTGACATCACGCCAGACGACATCGCAGGTTTTCAAACCGGGACGCACATTGATATGTACCTGATGTCAATTGGAGTCAAACCAACAACCACTTTGACAGAAAAACATGAGTACGGTAGCAGCATCATACGAGGTCTGAGACGCCTACTCATCGAGATAGGAAAAAAGGGTGTCGTCATTGACACCATCGCTGCCCGAAGCAATACTCCTGATGGAATACGACTTATGAGACACTTCGGATTCACTGAAATCGAGCCTGTCCTACCGGGAACGAGGTCATTTATAATCCACGTACAGGAATCAGGTATTCCTCATATCATGGAGTATAAACAAGCCCTAAAAGAAAGCCAAACATCCTGAAATCAGCCAGGTTGCATACCATTCCACGTTTTTGAAAGGAACTATGATGGACGAAACACAACAGTCGTCTGTGCTAGAAGCACAACAACAGCCACACGAAGAAGTTATTACCTACGCAGGTTATCACAGCATTATTTCCGGCGTTGACCGCAGCTGGGACTATGGCGGCTTCCCTTTACCGGATGGAACATTCTGGAGATATCGCGAACCAAACGCGGTCGTCGTGGTAGAGGCAGATAAATTGCGCGTTGGTGTCATGCCCCTGACTCGCGCAAACGATACAGTACAGATTCTGGACAATGCGAAAAATATGTTTTTCTCTACAAAACGCTTTCTCATACCAGATGATGGCAGCATTTCTTTTGAATGGAATTTGAGCGCCCGCTGCCTCGATACGCGCCCGCACGATCTCTATGACGGCTTCGTCTCGGTCAACCTGCTCGATTTTATGGGTGGTTATGCGCTCGACTTTTTTGTCAGTAACGATACGATTGCCACCGTCTATGCTCGCCTACCATTCCCTGGCGTACCTGAACCTGCTGACCCGGAGGATGCCGTCAAGCCCAGGTATTTCTCCGATTTCAATGAGCTGCCAATAGAAACTACCGAGGGGCAAACCCACCGCTATCGCATCAACTATGATAAAGGCAAGGACGAAGTACGCTATTTTGTTGATGGGCAAGAGGTCGGGGTCTACCGCGAAGTACCGAGCAAAATAGATTCCTGCATCATTGCCCTCGGACTGATGACCGAAAAAACTATTGACCACGGAAAAAGCGCCTCCGTGCATGGACAGGGGCTTGTCGGCGAATGGGGGCCATTTACAATCACTGTGCGCAAGGATAACCTTTAAATGTAAAACATGCAGCATACAACTGAAACCATCTGGCACTGCCAGATAGCTTCAATTGTATGCTGCATGTGTAAATTACGGCCCTTTTAAGACACAACTACTGGTGGCATTGTCCCATTCTTTCTGCACCTCATATGGATGACCGTGCCAGACGACATCACCGCTGTATTTATTCAACTGGCCGAATTGCCACACACATTTGTCTGAAATCTCATCGTGGTACCGGTCCGTTCCGTACCAGGACGTATAGAACGGGTCAGTTGTGGCTTCAAACTGTTCGTGAGTGATAAGGTTAATGGTGCTATCGGCATCTATATCATGATTAGGGCTACTTGGAACGCCACACAGACTCAAGTTAGTACCTGCATAGGGTTCGGCTGCATATATGGTACTGGTACCTATAAAATAATGATAGGCACACAGGTCGGTGATGTATGTGCAACCGAAAATATCGGAACACATTATTTCTCCTTTAGCCGCAAAGACGATGAACAACTTGTGGAGAGACGGTGTCCACCCATTGACTTGCATGGCATAATTGATTTCGTTTCGTGTGTCGGAATCCTGAAGCTGGTTGTTGGTCGTCGGATACGGCCGCGTATCTACCCAGGAGCCGCCCAGCACAGAGGCAACAGGATATTTACCGGAAGAGTTGGAGTACTGGCTGTTGTTGTGGTAAATTGGCGACTTGCCCACGTCCTTAAAATATTGCAGGATCAAGCTGTTGTAGTTTGGGCTAACATAGAAGCCTGGAGGTTCCCAGAAAATAGCGTAGGTCGTCACAGTGCCAACCATGACAGGACCACTATGGTAGCTGAGATTGCCAGTATCTGGATGGTGCTGTTTTTGTTGCTCCATCGGCTGCAAACCATGAAACGAGGCTGCATGAGCTACTAATGGATATAACAGACCAGACGCAACCAGAGCAAAAACCAACAAAGGAAAGAGCAAAGGCCAAAGTTCGCTTCGTTTCACGGAAAAATCCTTCCTCTCACAGGTGGGCTATTTTAGCTCTTTTATCTTATCACAAATGTGAGATTGTGCAAGTGAATAACATTCCCTACTACATATAGACACGGCAACACAAATTTGCACCTACATTCTCAACAGTTTCCCGTAATTGCTTGCACTTCAGCCACAAATCTGCGATAATTCCAATAGTAAAGTTTTGCTTATAGCAAGGGGTCAAGAGACATTATCATGCAAGAAATACCGATACATCGTGACATAGAAAACGACTATGACAGAGGATACCAGCGTATTATGCGCTACGCTGAGTATGCACGTTTGCAGGGTTGGCAGCTATCCGACCGTCAACTCGTCAATGAAATTTTGCACCATGAACGGGCCGCAACGATTCGTGAGAAGAGTTCTCTTCCCATCGTTGGCTCCGAAGTCCATTCCCCCGCCTGGTATCGCGGCCAGGCCGATGCATTGCGTCACCTTTTACGTGAGCAACGCAAACGATCCCGATAATCGCGGTGGAAGTACAGTAAAATGTACTTCCGCATATTTTTGTGAAAGTAGTAATGTGTAGGGTATGACGCAGATAGTAACGATCATTAATTTCAAGGGAGGCGTTGGAAAAACAACCTGTGCTGTCGAGACCGCAACCGCACTTGCTCGCCATTATGGGAAGAGGACACTACTGGTAGACCTTGACCCGCAAGCAAGCGCGACATTTTATGTCATGGAGCAGATCCACTGGAAACAATGGCGCGACTCACAGGGTACCGTCTACCACCTGTTTGACCAGCAGAATGGACATTTCCCCATACGAAATGCGATTGTACGCGACGTACTACAGGAGAAATCACCTGTTTTTGGCTTTGACCTGCTCCCTTCCGATCCCAATCTGGTAGATGTAGATTTGCGGCTGGCGGATTTTGTCGGTCATACCATTTTGCAACGCTATTTCGATGACATACGGGACGAATACGACTATATCATTTGCGATTGCCCACCCAATTTTAATCCCGTCACCAAGAACAGTCTCTGGGCCAGCGATGCCTACGTTGTACCAACCGTGCCTGACTTTCTCTCGACGTATGGTATCGGGTTATTGAGGAGGTCGGTCAACAAACTATTCGCGTTCGCGTACAATGGTTCCACGTTTCAGGGACCCGTGCTGGGCGGCATCATTCTCACACGTATTCGCACCAATGTCAAACTCCACGCGGCTTATTGTGACCAGGTACGCTATGATTACTCGGGCAATGTCTTTAAGCACACAATCAGCGATAGCATTCTTGTTGCTGCTTCAGCAGACCATCGCTTACCGATTAGCGCCATACCTTTACCGAAGGGTCATGAAGTTGACTTGCACCAGCAATTCAAAGATATCGCGGGCGAGTTTATCAGCCGCATTCAACACACAGGTTCGTTACGAAAACAGGGCATGGGCATACGCTAATGTCCTGTTCCAATACTAAATTATGAGGAGACTTGTATGAGTACCCGTCTCACGGTAAACCAACTTGAGCAGATGAAAACCCACGAACTGGCAGACTTGCTGGCGAATGTCGTATTACTATTACGACGGATGCCAGACGTTGCATGCGGACAACTCGTCCAACAGATGCCATCAATCTCCACCATACACGCATTACCAGAACAGATGCAAACTTCCACGCCAATACCTGCCATGTCACGCGAAGATTTGCAGAAAAAAACGGTGGCAGATTTGAGAAAGATCGCGAATGAATTGCATCTGCCGCTCTCATCAAAGATGAAAAAAGAGGAACTGGTAAGCAAAATTCTCGCACGCTCCTCTGACAGACATAGCGAACAGTTCGCGATCCATGAAATGTAACAGTTAGTGTGAATATAGACAACCAGGGCCATAGAAAAGAACTGCACATGGAACAAACACTCCCACCAACGTATACAGGACCGGCACCGGGTTCACCGGAACAGGTACAAACGATTATCGCCGAGTTGCGGGTATTATATCCCGATGCCAGGTGTTCGCTTGACTTCACGAATCCACTTGAACTCCTGGTTGCGACACAGCTTTCGGCACAGTGTACCGATGAGCGGGTCAACATCGTCACGAAAAGCCTGTTTCAGAAGTATCGCTCTGTGGAAGATTACGCAACCGTGAGCCAGGAGGAACTGGAACAGGATATAAAATCAACGGGCTTTTATCGCAATAAAGCAAAAAATATTCGTGCCGCTGCACAGCGTATACTGACTAGCTTCAATGGAGAGGTACCAAGAACGATGCCGGAACTCTTGTCGCTGGCCGGAGTAGCACGCAAGACCGCGAATGTTGTGCTGGGAAATGCGTTCGGCATCATCGAGGGCTTTGTAGTGGACACCCATATTGGTAGGCTTTCGCAACGCTTCGGTTGGACAAAGAATACCGACCCGGTCAAAATCGAGCAGGATTTGATGCGCATCATCCCACAAACAGATTGGCTCGACCTCTCCCACTTGATGATTTATCACGGACGCGCCATCTGTAATGCTCGCAGACCTCTATGCGAGGAATGCATTCTGGCATCTGTCTGTCCGTCAGCGTTTGTGGTGAATGTGAAAACGAGTGCGAAATAGCGAAGCAACTAACTATAAAACTGCATGGTACCTGCAAAGGAAGAGATAACCAATCCATGTAGCATATCTATTGTGCTGGTTGTTACTGCGCCTCGGTTTGCCCGCTGACAAAAGTGGAATTTGTACTGGTTGGTTCTATGTCGGATGGAGTAGGCAGCAGATCGCTGTGCATCTCTAAGAGACGGCGGGTACGAGCGTATTCCTGGTCGAGCAAAACACGGAATACTTGCTCGCAGACGGCCAACGATTCGGCTGCCGCAGCACGCCTTGAGGCAGTGAGGGTTCCCAACATATCGTGGCGTTTGGCGGTACGAAACAGCACATGGACTTTCTCCAGCACCTCGGCAAATTCGGCATGCACCTGATCATTCCAGTTTTGCGTCTCGACAAGGGTAGCGGCCTTGCCCAGGAAGCGCGAACAGACTTTGACAACGGTGTTGTACTCGTTGGCGCGAGCATCTACCACTGTTTGCAACATACGACGCTCATCAGCAACATCAAGCGCGACGACGGAAAAAATGCTGGCCTCGCCGCCCATTTCGTGAATTTCGTGAGCCAGCTGGCGAAAATGCTTCTCGACTTCTTCAGAATAG
>DATGJV010000727.1:0-3421 GCA_035295005.1 Ktedonobacteraceae bacterium
ATTACTGCCCCAGCTGCAGCCAACCATCACTGGCTGGTTTGGGCATCGCGAACAGTTCAAGTTCAAGACGCAGGAATTTGAATTTCGTCCCGAAGCCACGAGGGTAGAGATGGGTACTCCGGCGGTGCCAACGATTTACACAGCAAACGGTGGGCTGGATATCGTGCTAGAAATCAGTGTTGAGCGCATTTGCGAACGTTCGCGCTACCTGACCAACGATTTGATTGCCCAGGCGCGAGAGCATGGCTGGAATGTACACGCGCCACAAGAACCCGAACGGCGTAGCTCTATCGTTATGTTGGAAATGGAGCGACCAGAAGAGATCGTAAAGGCTCTGGTTGATCGTAACATTATTACCGATTCGCGCCCAGGTTTGTTACGTATCTCACCTTACTTTTACAATACCATTGAAGAAAATGCCCTTGTCATAGATGCTATCGCCGAAATATTGGCAAGCAGGTAACTATTCAGGATACTCGCAAGAGATAACCTGAACAATGCTTTCGTTTGTATTGATGGAGGAAATAAACCAATGCAATGTCCAACGTGTCATGCAGAAAATCTGAAAGAAGAAATGTATTGTTACCGTTGTGGAGCGGATTTGTCGGTACCATCCACGAGTCTGGTGCCGGTGAGAAAAAATGTGCCGTCGGCATTACACAATCCTCAATTGCCGCGTGTTGCCGCCAGTGTGGGCGCGGTTGCGCTGGGTGTTGGCATAGAGTTGTTGCGCAGGGGTCTGATTGCACGTGCGTCAAAGCCGTCCCGCGCTCTTTCCAGCACGCAACCCACGCTCGATGCACTGGAAGATATCCTCTTTCCAAACAACAAGATAGAGCGCGATACGCGGAAAATGAAGCGATCCAAACGCTACGAAGTTGAGGAAACGGTTGTCTATATGCGAAAGGTCATTCGCCGCGGGTAGCGATCAATATAGCTGGTATAGCTCTTGTAACCAGTATTGAGTTTGCGCCCGTTCTGCGACGATTGAGAATAGTATGCGATACATAAGATACGTCCCACTCTTGTTTTTGCTGCTTATGATTTCTGCCTGTGCGCCCAGTTCAGGAATTTTTGCCGGGGGAGGTGGTAGCTGGCAATCAACTGGACTGACACAGCAGCATATTCACGCGCTTACAGTCAACCCGAATAATGCTCAGCAGTTGTTTGCTGGAGATGCGCAAGGAAGCATCTCTATGAGTACCGATGGCGCTCAACATTGGACAAAGCGTAGCGCGATACCTTCGCAAGCAACAGCAATTCTTGCCCTTTCGTTTGATACAACAGGAAAAAAGCTATACGCAACCACTAATGCTGGTATTTTTGTAACGACAAATAATGCCCAATCATGGAGCGCGGTCAGTACAGCCAACTCAGGTTTGTCTCTCGATAGTTATCCCACTATGGCTTTTGACTACCATGCTTCATCTATTATCTACGTGGGTTCGACTCATCACGGCGTGTTTATGAGTATTGATGGTGGCACTACCTGGACTGCAGTGAACGTTGGTTTGCCTGCAAACATTGCGATCAATGGGTTAACGCTGGATAGCGACGAGCATCAACTATGGGCCGCGACCAGTGCTGGCGTCTATCGTACCGGTACTGGCACGCTTGTATGGCAGGCGTTCAACAGTGGTTTACCAGCCGATGTTGTGGCGTATGCGGTGCAACCAGCGTTTATTAGTGGCGGTGCGCAAGGATTAGTATTCGTCGGTACCAATCACGGTTTTTACCGTTCTTCTGTATCGGGTAATCAGTGGACAGCCAGCCAGGAATCGCTCGCAAGATTAACTATTTATGCGGTGCTGATAGATGTTAGCCAGCCAACCACCATTTATGTGGGTACCAATATTGGCGCATTTCGCAGTAATGATAACGGACAAAGTTGGAGCGGTATGACCGGGGGTATGCCTTCGGGCCAGCCTGTCTATGTGCTACTCTTTGGAAATACCGGTGGCTCGCAAATCTATGCCGCGTCCAACGATGTGTATGCATATTCTGGCACCAGTGGTGGGTTCGGTTTTAATCAGTTGTTGCCCGTTCTCCTGATTCTTCTTTTCTTCTACCTGCTATACCGTCTAACCAGAGGCAGCCGTAACAGGCGGAAGGAAATACTGAAACCAGAGCGCATCATTGAAGCGCCACCCGCTCCAGAGAAGAAGGATGACCATCCGGTATCACAGTAGAGGAACTTCGTTGTTTAAGCGCGATTTTGCAGCATAGATAATATGTGTTTATCGGCGGAGAAAGCGAGTTCCGGTAGGGAGTCCAGGGGGTAAAATGCCAGTTCGCTTACTTCGTCCAGTTGTGCCGTTAAGCCTGTGATGTCCTCATCTATGATGCTGGCACAATAAGCGATGACGACGTGAGGATTGCCTTGCTCGCTGAACACGCCCAGGAGTTGATCCAGTTGCACATCGAGGTTTGTTTCCTCCTTCACCTCGCGTACAGCGGCCTCTTCAACTTTCTCGCCGCGGTCCACGTATCCACTGACGAAACTCCACATGCCCCGTGCCGGTTCCATGTTCCGGCGGCCCAGCAACACTGTTTCCCCACGTTGTATTACGACCACAGTCACCAGCTTTGGCTCAAGAAAAAGGATGAAGCCACACTGCGGACAGGTAGCTCGTACAGCGTTATACACATATTTTTCTACGAGAGGAGTGGTACAGCGAGGGCAATAGGTATAGACATTCTCAGCCATTGTTCCCGCTCCTACGAATTCATGTCAGGATTGCTCATCAACCACTGTACAATGTGACGGACATTCGCATCGTGCGCCCAGGAGTAGAACGCGGCATCCACAGGCTCTGAGTTACCAGCGATGACATCTTCAAATGGGTAGCCAATAAGCGTCGCCGCATGCTCAAGTTCCGCGTTCGTCGGTGCCTGTGTGCGTAAGAATGAACGACCCCGGCGTTCAATCTCGCGGAGATATGCGAGGTTGCCCTCAACGAGTGCCGGGCTGGTTGATTTGCCATGAGAACACAGTACTCGTTCTGGCTTCAGCGACAGGAAACGTTCGAGTGTAGCGAACATAGGCTGCACAGATGCGGCATCCTCCATAAACGGGAGCGGTTTTTCAACGGCATCAAAGGCCAACAGTAGCCGCAACTCTGGAATCCAGGCAGCGATATGATCTGGATGATGTCCCGGCGCTGGAATCAGTTCAATGGTCAAATCACCACCGTAAATGGTGAAGTGGTCACTAAACGTAATGGTAGGCGGCATCAGTTGAACATTGCAAAAAACGGGGAAACGGTGCCGGTAGTCTTTTAATTCGGTCAGGGTCTCGTCTGATTGCAAACGAACGAAACAATAGTCTTGCGCGATGATGGGCGCGGCATGTTCGCCGCTAAAATAGCAATTGCCCCACGAATGATCCCAATCGGCATGACTGTTGACAACGAGTAGCTGG
>DATGJV010000728.1:0-3471 GCA_035295005.1 Ktedonobacteraceae bacterium
TTATAGCCCATGCGAAAGATCGTAGATTTTCTGCAATTCATATCAACGACTATGAAATTCTATTAAGGATGGCACATGCAGATAAAGAGGGCAAATATTTTCGTCCGGCGAAGTATGCAAATGGCTTTGATGTTTGCAAGTTTGAGATATTGGACGTCGCTTTGACAAGATTAGGGGAAGAGGCCAGCAAGTATATACGCAAGGTTGAGTTAATTATCATCGAATTTGCGCGTGATGATTATCGGAAAGCTTTGAAGCAGTTTAATCCTCAATTCATTCAGGACGCTTACTTTCTGTATATTGATACAGATATAGATACCTGTATCTCTCGTATTTATGAACGGGCTGCGCATCCTAAAACTCCAGATGATCATTTTGTCTCTGATACTATTGTCAGAGAATATTACGGAAAAGATAATCGGCCATATATGGTTAAAAATTTTAGGCATGAGTATCATGTTCCAGCAGAAAGGTTATGGATCATTGACAATATGAGGCAATTGGAAGATTTCCAAAGAGAGGTTAATCATATAGCGTATACGTTGCTGCAACTTAAAACACGTATACTACCCGAGACAGATCCACTGCAACCCGTATTTAAGCCAGTGAATGAGTGCAAAGCTTCCTTCTGATATGATACACTATCCAAAACCCACTTTCCCTCAAATCCTTAGAAAGCATGGATACTGATTATGGATACTGATCCACAACATCTCACCCATCTCGACGAGAGCGGCAATATTCATATGGTGGATGTTTCGGATAGACCGGTGACTGTGCGCGAGGCGATTGCAAGGGGGCGCGTGCGCCTGTTGCCGCAGACGGTTCACCTTATTGAGACTAATCAGGTCTCGAAAGGGAGCGTGTTGGAGGTGGCGAAGATCGCGGGGATTATGGCGGCCAAGCAGACGCCGCAATTGATTCCGCTTTGCCACCCACTGCCCATGACACATATTGATATTCAGTTTAGCATTGATGGCGCGGAAGGGCTGATAGCCATTGAGGCTCGCACTCGCACGAATTATAAGACTGGCGTGGATGTGGAGGCGCTGACGGCTGTTGCGGTCGCGGCACTGACCATCTATGATATGTGTAAGGGGGTGGATACAACTATTACGATTGAGCAGGCATATGTGGCGGAGAAGAGCGGAGGCAAGAGCGGTACAGTGACGTTTCAACCAGATTCATCGGTTTAGTCTGTTTAATCAGCGATACGTACTTCGAGCAATGAGAACGTGACCTCTAAGAGTTCGCGCTCCTCCGGGTTCTGCAGGCGCAGTTCTGTCTGGCCGAGCGGCATCTGAAGCATACCTTTCTCGTCAACGGGATTCTCCGCGAGAATGGCATGAGGATTGCCGCCCGCCCAACGTACTGGTTCGATTAGCGAGCCTAGCGGCACGGAGATGGCGAGCCGGTGGCCGCGCAATGATGCGTTCAAACTATGCAGTTGCAGTTCCAATGTATCCTCGTGTTGTACGATGTCGCCCTCATATGTATTGGCTTGCAGGTAAATTGTTGGCTGCTTCGCCGATTGTGGCTCGATTTTGCCGAGTCGCAGGACATGTCCCTGGCGAGTGCCACCGGCTCCCGCCGGTACCGAGGTAAATGCCAGCGCGGCTGGCTGCTGTGTATCCTGGCTGCTTTCTCCTGCATATAACGACGCAACACGTACCAGATCACGCAGCGCACGGCTTCTCATGCTTTGCTGTGTCAGGCAGGTGCTTATTCTCATTGCCATTTGCAAAAGCGAACGAGCCTGAGCATCATTATCGGTATGCTCATGCCGTGCTTGTTGCAACAGAGCTTCCGCCTGGCTAATCAACACGCGACTGAAATGAGCAAGCAGACGAGGGGGCATTGCCGACAAAGGACGTACCATCTCGCTTACGATAGGATGCTCCTCGTGTACTTGCATCGCTTCCCTCATCGCATCGTACAATTCCACATATCCCTCCCGGCAGACAGCACAACCAGCCAGATGGAAGAGCAAAGGAGCATAATCAGTTAGCACATTGGCATCATTGTTCAAAAGGGCCATAATAAAATCAGGGAGTTTTTGATAGAAATTGGGATGATATTGCATTACAAATGGTATCTCAAATGAATTCAAAACCTCTTTTTCAGCAGGAATATTGATATCTTCAATAGGATATAAAAGTATTTGTTGCAACCATTGGGCGAGATTGCGCAAGCTATCTTCAGTAGGAATATTGTCTGTATAATCCATAGTTATTGTCCTCTAAGTAACTGGAACTAGTTTTCTCTATAATAACGTTGTAAGTGCTTCATCTTATCGGCGGAGATAACAACGCGCTCTTCACCGTGCCAATCCAGTACATGTTCTTTCGTCAGGTGGCGAAGGCCATCTTTCACATCACTTTCTGTTAACCTGTCATCTGCCAGGATGTGCATATCAACTGAAAAATCCTTTGTACCTGGGATTTGTTCCCCACACTGTATCAAACGCAAAGCAACATGAACTATCAAATTGGAGCTGCTCTCCTGCAAGCACAAACGTAATCTGCGATGAGCATGATCCTTATGCTGACTGATATGAGCGATCGTCGTTTCCTCGGGCGAGAAATGAATTTCCTCGAAAAGGACGTGTACGGCTTCTTCACCGCCGATATCTTTAATCTCCTGCAAGACAGCTTCAAGCTGGTGGGGAGCAGCCTCAAGTTTTTGAATACAGTGAATCAATACAGCTCGCAGTTCTTGTTGTGAAACGAGCGCCAGTGTTGCTGTTTCGGGAGTAGCAAATGGTGGGTTGCCCCAGATTGACACTTCGGTTGTGTTAAGCGGGTTATCGTCCACCTCAGAGCCGTCCGGCGACTCCAACTCAGCGAAGGAAGAAACTTGCAAACGATGCTTACGCAGACGATCTATGGCCTTATTTCTGACCATACGACCAAGGAACGTATAAAATTGGGCAGTACTCATGCGGTCTAATGCGGTAAGTGGCTGTTTATCCTCACTTCCCAGGAGACCCAACCTGACGAGTTGCTCAATGACGTGTCCGACAACCATGTCAACCTCATAGGTATCGTTTTTGAGCATCCCTAAATGGTTTTTTGCCTGGCGGCTGAGGTACGCATAAAGGGCCGGATAGGTTTGCTCTGCATGATATCTGAGGTCGTCTGCCGAAAAAGGCATACGAAAATCCTCCCACGTGCCCACGGCATCGCGCTGAAATAGAAGGGCAATGATTTGAGCTTGCCCTGCTCAGGCGCATAACGAGAGCTTTATTTTATTCTGAAATAGTAGTATGGTTCAAGGTACCTACAAAAGGTATTTAAATTGTACTAGAGTAGGGGACAGAACGCAATGGATACAGAGCAGAGGATTGGAAAGAGGACCCGGCGATCTGCTCCCCTTGCTCGCAAACAAGATGAAATCGCCGGGAAACCTTTCACAGAAACAGAAGAGCGCGTTTAATCGATCTATTCGATGTCGCCGCGCTTGCCCTGCCTC
>DATGJV010000729.1:0-3009 GCA_035295005.1 Ktedonobacteraceae bacterium
AGAGGTCTCGTACCATCGCCACAATTTCCGATGAGACAGGCAAGATACGGGTGACATGGTTCAACCAACCGTATTTGAGCAAACAGTTGAACACGGCGAAAGGTTCGTATCTCGTCGTTACAGGCATGAAACAACGTTTCGGCAACAAGATTGAGTTCACGGTGCGCAGCCACGAGCTACCGGAACAGGGCGATTTGCTCAACACGGGACGCATGGTGCCGACCTATGCCCTGACCGAGGGGCTGCACGCGAAGACGCTGCGCCGCTTCACCAAATGGGTGGTTGACCGCTACGCGGCGATGGTTCCCGACCATCTGCCTTCCTCGGTGCGTTTCGCGGGCAAGCTGCTGCCGTTACCGGAGGCAGTTTCGCAGATACACTATCCAGAGAACGAGGAGATGCTGATTGCCGCTCGTCGCCGCCTCGCCTTTGACGAATTGTTCCTGATTCAGCTTGGCATGCAGGAACGGCGCAGTCGCTGGCAGAATGAGACGCCGCAGGGCAACGGTTTCAACATTGACATGTCAAAAGTGTTCGTTGATACCAGAGATACTGATGGAGCAGCCTCAGCCACAGATAACAATGGGCAAGCGGAAGATGATCTCGGCCTGTTTTCATCAACGCTCTGGTCGTCTATTTCGACCGATAGGCCGTTTGAGGCAACGTTGCCATTTACGTTCACTGAGGCACAGAGGCGCGTCACTATGGAAATACTGGGCGATCTGGCGCAAAATAAGCCAATGAGTCGCCTTCTGCAAGGAGACGTGGGTGCGGGTAAAACGGCGGTGGCTGCTGCCGCTCTCTTTGTTGCTGCACTCAACGGCTATCAGGGGGCGATTATGGCTCCGACCGAATTGCTGGCGGAACAACATGCCCGTAGTATCGGCGATATGCTGGAACCGTTCGGTATTCGCACCGTTCTCCTGACAGGTAGTCTCAAGCAACGCGAACGCACGATGGGGCGAGCCGCTCTCGAAAATGGACAGGCGGCGGTGGCTATTGGTACGCACGCGCTGATACAGGAGGATGTGAATTTCCAGAGGCTGGGACTGGTGATTGTGGACGAGCAGCACCGTTTCGGCGTAGAGCAGCGCGACCTGTTGCGACAAAAAGGCTATCATCCGCATATGCTGGTGATGACTGCGACCCCTATTCCGCGCACACTGGCACTGACACTCTACGGCGATCTGGATGTCTCCGTGATTGACCAGCTTCCCCCCGGTCGACAGACAATTATCACGCGCTGGCGCACAGGGGCGAAGCGCAACGAGGCCAACCGTCTGATTGCAATGGAGGTCGCGGATGGGCATCAAGCCTTCATTATCTGTCCCCTGATTGAAGAATCAGAGTCGCTGGCGGCGAAGGCGGTGACGGTGGAATACGAGCGGCTCAGTCGTGAAGTGTTCCCAAACTTGCGGCTGGGTTTGTTGCACGGCGCGATGAAATCTGCCGAGAAGGATGCGACGATGCGCCGTTTCCGCGATCACGAACTCGACATTCTGGTTGCCACATCGGTCATTGAAGTAGGTATTGATATACCAAATGCGACAGTGATGGTGATTGAGGATGCCGACCGCTTCGGCCTTTCGCAACTGCACCAGTTCCGTGGGCGCGTCGGGCGCGGCAAAGACCAGTCGTACTGCTACGTTCTCAGCGCCGATGCCGGTGCCAACGCTGAGGAACGACTTTCGGTCTTCGAGTCCACCACTGATGGCTTTCGCCTTTCAGAAGAAGACCTGCGTCTGCGCGGCCCCGGCGATTTCATCGGCGTGCGCCAGAGCGGTCTACCAGAGCTACGCATGGCCGATTTGAGCGATACCAAACTGATTGAGTTATCGCGCTCGCTCGCCGCCCGCCTGTGGGAAAGCGACCCTTACCTGCGCAAACCGGAGCATACCGCATTACGGGAACGTATCCATTTGTTCTGGCAAAGTTTTATGGCGCATTAGGGGCCTGTGGGGCCTTTTCCCCTTGCATTCTGATCATTTGCCCGATATACTGGAAATATGACGAGTGTAAAGGAGATTCTCATGATTACTCATTTATCTGCTTACCAATCTTTAGAATTAGAGCAGATTCAACAACGTTCGACTTCGCCATTTGGAATGCTGTTTCTTCGCGTTCCTACTGTCCAAGTCTCGGTTCCCGCTCATCGTGAAGAGGCCAGCACCCGCACCTGTGATGAAACGTCGAATGATGGGACAAGCAAATTAGATTGCATTGATGACGATGATTAAAAAGACGCTGATTTTATCAAACTTGACCGATGATACACACGTTCAGCGTCTTGTGACCGAATTTGATCGGCTTAACCACCACCGGGTTATCTTTGATCCAGGCGATTTCCCTGACAAAGCGCAAATTTCAGCAACCATCAATAACGACAACAGGAGAAGTTCTGTACTCCTTGCTGATGGTACCCGAATTAATCTGGAAGGAATTACGAGTGTCTGGTATCGTCGGCCTTCCCGTATTCTCCCCCGTGATGAACTACCCGGTATGGAACAAACCTTTATCTTACGCGAGGCAAATGCAGGAATTTGGGGATAGCTTCGTGGGTTACAGGCATTTTGGGTCAATCACCCCGATGCGGTACGTGCTGCTGGACAGAAACCAGAACAACTTCAGCGTGCGGTAGCGTTCGGACTTACAATTCCACACAGTCTGGTTACTAATGAACCCAAAGTATTCAAACAATTTTATGAAGAATGCAATGGTAACGTTATTTATAAACTGATGGGCTACCCGTGGTATACTGATAGAGATAATTTGCCTAATGTTTACCTTGAACTCAATGCACCTGGTCAATTTGGATGGTTAGAAAGTCATACAGGCATTCCGCTCTATCACAAGTTAGCAACATTATTAATGGAAGGAGAACGTGCATGATTGGTATGGAGAAAAAAGCACTACTGGTTCAGGCTATTGAGCAGCAAATTGGACGCTCCCTTTCATCACCGATACGCGATGCATTTCTCCAAGTGCCACGACATTTATTTGTACAACAGT
>DATGJV010000730.1:0-4314 GCA_035295005.1 Ktedonobacteraceae bacterium
ACAAAACACCGGAGATACCGCTCCTGCCAGAAGGCAATCCGCATCCTTCGCCATTAATTCCGCCACAACCGCAGTTGCACGAGTCCGCCAGGAAACATGTCGAGAATAAAACTGAACAAAAACGGCATGCTCACCCTCAACCCCTCCCCTCTACTCAGCCCGAAATGGATACCGGGGAAGTTACAAATAGTATAGAACTGAATAAATTAATGGATTAGCCCGGCGTAATAGAAAACGACATAGAGGGCGATAACGGCCACACCAATACCTATGCCAATCACAAATGACCGGCGGTCTATGCGTTTTTCTTCCGCTGTCCGAGAATGTTTTTCGCTCATTATTCCTGATAACCTGTTTGTAGGGGCGCAATTCATAGCGCCCATCCTGGGCGAACGCGACCAATTGCGTCCGTCTTGCACGGGTACAATCAATTGAGTCCAGGGTACGCGGGCGCTATGAATTGCGCCCCTACACGCCATTATTTGAGGGCAGCCCCTATGGCTCCTTCGACATTTTGCATAACTTCCAGGCTTTCCGCTGGAGCGGCTTCACGGGTAGTAATCAGCACCTGGAAAGCGTCTTGTGCTTCACCAACAACATTGAGCAAGATATGACGGTCTGCGCTGGTAATAACCATGCGTTCGTAGCTTCCCCAGTGCTGCTGCTCAAGCGACTGCAACGCACCTTGCAGCATGATACTGAAGGGTTTGCATAATTGCGAAATATCAAGGTCGTCAATCGCGACCTGCGCGATCGGTTGCCCATCCATACTCACCACTGCCGCCGCGATAAAGCCGCTAATAGAATAGCCCAACGTTTGCAAAGCTGCAACAAGTGCAGGGTAATTGCGCTTCGTGGGTCGCTGTCCATCAGGTGCCGGTGTCGCAAATCGGTCTCTACCAGCAAGTGAAGTATTCTCTCCAGTTCGCGAACGTTCATCATATGACAGTTCGCCACTTTTTTTTCTGGCTGGCGAGAGGCTTTGCAAAGGCTCACTGTTTGGGCGAGATGTGACAGGAGGCATGGGTTGCGTCGGCTGTGTCGGCTCCGGCGGTTGCCATTCCGGTGAGGCAGTGCGATGCATTTTGCCCGTTGTCCCAACAGCATTGCGCGGACTTGTCGCGTCCTTCGCAAAGGGTTCCGTTGTTCTGCCAGTGGGCTGCGTCGTCTGTCTGGTACCCGGCTGCGGTGTTTTCGCGGGCACACGCCACTCGGATGCCGGATGCGATTTTACCGATGGTGTAGCTGGTATCCGGGCGGTGTTTGAGAGCGCGGACGGACGCAAATTCGGCTTTTCCATCTTTGCTGGTTGTTCAGTCAACCACGATGGCAAATCCTCGCCCGGTGTAGCCTCTGCCGACGAATCACTGCTGGCAGGGTCAGGAGTATTCGTGCCTTGTGCTTGCGAATGACGAGGGTGTAGCACAGGCGTTTTCGCTATCGAGCCGGGAATTGTGCGCACATTTCCAGTGCCAGCGCCATTTTGGATGCCTGGATGCTTATCGGTTTGCTGCCACCATTCTTTTGCAGAGGTTTTCACACCATTCGCGGCCTGCTCTAGTTGCTCAGGTTGTTTCTTCCGCTCTGGCCGCAACGACTCTTCTGGCGCTACCGACTGCTCTTGCTCACCAGCAAACATTGCATGCGCCTGTTCGCCTTCCTCTACCAGAACCAACATAGGGCTATCATCAATCTCATTCCCAGATGTAGACAAAGTGGAGACCTGCGCCACCTGAGCCGCTACCAGTTGAGGCTCACGGGCAATAGCCACCTGTTCTCCGGTTACCTGCTGCATCACAGCATATTTTGCCCGGTATTGCAGTGCCTGAAAGATGAGACGTGATAGAGGTTGCGTCACATTAGGCGCAATCTGCTCATTCCACGGTTGATACATAACAGTGCCATTTTTGTAGGCTGCCAGCGCGAAGAACGCCTCTTCCCCATGCAACATACCGTACTCGGCCCAGATCAATTCTCCCCCTTGAAAGCGCAGCGTGCCGCGCTCCTCCAATCCTGTATTGACCAGTAAAGCAATGCTCTTGCGGCTCATCGTGACAATCTGAATAACATCCAGTAAATCAAAGGAGTCCAGATTGGCCGAAAAACCTGTCTGTTGCAACAGGCGGCGTAATTCTTCTTTCAAGAGGTGCAGATTAAGCGGCTTTTCTAGATAGCTCACAACCCCGGCTTCCAGTGCCTGCGTGCGGATTTCCTGGGAGTTTGCGCTTGTAGCGGCAACCATAATCATACGAGTATGAGGCCGGAACGTGCGCAGCCATTGCAGCAACTCAAAGCCGTCCGCTCCCGGCGTTTTGAGATCGCCAATGACCACATCAAATTCTTCCGACCAGAGCATACGGATTGCCTCAGCTCCACTTCTAACACCCTGGATCAGATAGCCGTCTTTGCGGAGCGAGGTGACAATGCCCAGATTCAATTGTTCCTCGTCTTCAACAACAAGGATACGCCATTGTTCGGTCATCGCTACTACCACCTACAAGAATTATGGTCGCGTATGTATACTTTGCAGAGTGTATCACGATGCGGATTAGTTGACAAGAGGAAATTATGTTTCACAACATTTTGCTCAGAGGCGAAATAACTGGCGGATGCAATACGGGACATTTCCCCGCGGGGAAATGTCCCGTATTGCACCAGCCTGTTATCCCGCCTCCGGTTCGCTGCTCAATGCGATCACTTCATCGCCAACATGCAGCGTAGCATCCCAGGTAACAGTAATGGCATCCTTCACGCTCTGGTGAGCAGGACAGCCTTGCGGATGCGTTCTTAGCGCACGCTCGGCTGCTTCACGAGTTTCCGGGGGAACAGCCAGGTTATAATGTATAGCAATAGACTCAATACGAATGGTTTTGCCTGTGCCAACGATGCGACCATCTACGGTCGCCGCATAGCTCTGACGGTCATAACGAATTTTGCGCCCTGACAGGGCACCGGCAAGTGTGCCGTACATTCAGCCAGCAACAGCCGCGACAATCTGATCCAGGGTTGATGCGACAGGAGGACCCTCCTTCGCTCCATAATACTCGCGCAACTTGCCCTGTACGCCGTAAACAACTGGTTCTACCACGTCACCCAGATAGGCGTAGCGGTACCCTTCGTGATAGACAATGCGAGCATGCGAGATGTACTCAAACTCGTCTGCCATAAACATTTGCTCCTTTCAAATACTGTTCTGTTGAATCTTGCCCAGTTCCTCATCTATCTTCTGCATGCGTGCGCGGCGGATACGCGCCTTCTCAATGATTATGCGCTCCTCCTCGTCGCCGGGGATAAGCGGTGGCACAGGTGTTGGTTTTCCGTTCTCATCCAGCGCCACATAGGTCACCTGGCTGCGTGCAATCTGCCGTATCTCGCCAACAAACAAATCCTCGGCCATCACCTCCACGCCAACCTCCATGCTGGTACGCCCGACATAATGCATCTCACATTGGATGATAACAACATTGCCGAGGTAGGCCGGTGCCAGAAAATCAAAACGGTCTACTCGCGCCGTCACTACACCCTTGCCCGCGTGCTTGATAGCCACAATGGCGGCGGCCTCATCCACCATACGCATAATCACTCCGCCATGCACATTGCCCCGCACATTCGCGTCCAGCACATCCATCAACCGGCTCGTGGTGCTACGCGAATAGGCAATTGTGCGCCCCTTCGTCACATCTACGTCCGGCATGTGTCGTTGTTGTCGCTGCGCCCGTATCTTGTCAAATGGCTCCATCCAAGACCTCCATTCTGCACGCAGGTTGCTTTTCAGAATACCCCGAACACCTACTGCTCCAGGCTATTTACAACCGCCAGCACCTCACTGGCATGTCCTTCGGACTTAACTTTATGCCAGACTTTACGGACGATCCCATCTTTATCAATAAGGAATGTCTCGCGATTCACACCCATAAACTTCTTGCCATACATGTTCTTCTCTTTCCACACGCCATAGAGCTGCGAAACAGTGGTATCTGTATCAGCTAGCAGAGGAAAGGACAAACCGTATTTGTCGGCAAACTTTTGATGCGAAGCAATGTTATCGGCGCTGATGCCCAGCACGACAACTCCCCGTTTTTGCATCTCATGATCGGCATCACGGAACGAACACGCTTCGGCAGTACATCCGGGCGTGTCATCTTTTGGATAAAAGTATAAAACAATAGTATGACCGCGTAATCCGCTCAACTGTACCTTGCCATTTTTCACCACAGTATCGCTTCCTATAGCTGGAAGTATAAAATCAGGAGCAGGTTGAAGCTCCTTAATCTGTGTATTGCTCATAGAACTACCTCATTTCAAAACAGTTTC